>NZ_HF986762.1:0-49833 GCF_000431195.1 Prevotella sp. CAG:255
CATCTCGCAAAAATGGGCTTTTTAAGGGACGACTAAATTAGCCCCAATTATTAGGCAAAACACCATAAAAGTAGGCAAATTGACATATAAAAGACCACCTTTCAGGCTCTAAAAGACGGCAAAACGCAACGTGAAAGGTATGCTTCTGCAAAATCGTCAATATGCAAAGACATCCTGATTAAGCTTTTTCAAGCTGAAACAGGAATAACACAGCCTCAGGTAAACCGAAATCAGGATTAAATCAAAGAATATAAAGAAAAAGTTTTCTGAATAAACTCATCACTCATCACAAGCAGACATAACTTGCTGATTTTCAACGACATTGAATGTGATGAGTTGAAAAACAGACTCATCACGCCTAGCATAAAGCCTATGCCGTGATGAGTCTGCCTTCAAAGTCGTCACATCATAAGTGATTAAATTACAGCACTTTACATATCATTGTGACGAGTGACGAGTTTATTCAGAAAACTTTTTTATAAAAATCTCGTAAAAAGCAGAAATATCAGCAGTCTTCCAACGTGCCGATAATCTCCTTAACCGACTTGCAGCCGTGGTTGTCGAGCCATTCATTAATGCCGTCGCGTACTTTTATCGTAACCTGAGGATCGATAAAGTTGGCTGTACCAATCTCTATTGCCGTAGCACCGGCCATAAGGAATTCGATGGCATCATGGGCATTACAGATACCTCCAAGACCGACAACAGGGATTTTCACAGCCTTGGCCACCTGCCATACCATACGCAGGGCAACAGGCTTCACGGCAGGACCGCTAAGTCCGCCCGTATTGATGCTAAGCAATGGCTTGCGCTTCTCTATATCAATAGCCATGCCCATAAGAGTGTTGATAAGCGATACGCTGTCGGCGCCCTCAGCCTCAACGGCACGCGCTATCTCGGCTATGTCGGTAACATTGGGAGAGAGCTTTACTATCATGGTCTTGTCGTATCTGGCACGCACAGCCTTTACTACGCTTGCCGCACCGGCACACGTAACGCCGAAGGCCATGCCTCCCTGCCTTACGTTTGGACATGAAATATTCAGCTCTATGGCCGGAATATTGTCCAGCTCGTTGATACGGGCGGCACATTCAGCATAATCTTCAGGAGACGAGCCGCTGACGTTTACAATCATATTTGTATCAATGTCCTTTATCTCAGGATATATATGCTCACAGAAATAGTCTACGCCCTTATTCTGCAGTCCCACGCAGTTGAGCATACCCGAAGCCGTCTCTACCATACGGGGATAATCATTGCCCTCACGCGGTTTTAGAGTGGTTCCTTTCACAATAATACCGCCAAGACCTTCCAACGGTATGAAATCAGCAAATTCGGGGCCATAGCCAAATGTTCCCGAAGCCGTCATTACAGGGTTCTTCAACTGCAATTTGTTGATATTTACGCTTAAATCTGCCATAACAATTTCTTTATGTTTACAACCGGTCCTTCCTTACATACACACACGTTGCCTTCTGTGGTCTTTTCAACGCAGCAGAGACATGCTCCCAGTCCGCAGGCCATCTTATTTTCCAAAGACACCTCACATTCTATGCCTTTTGCCTTGGCATATCTTGCCACGGCAGCCATCATTGGCTTCGGACCGCAAGTGGCGATACGGCCGAAAGCCACCTCATTGAGCACAGAATGGTTTGTAACAAAGCCTTTCTCGCCCATTGAGCCGTCTTCTGTCGTTACGCATACGCGCCCGTACTTTTTAAACTCATCCAGCAGAAGCAAATCTTTTCCGGAACGTGCCCCGAGAAGAAATACAGGGGTTATACCGGCATCGCAGAGTTTCTTGCCGAAATACAGCAGCGGAGCCACACCTACGCCGCCGCCAACAAGCAAAATCTTCTCTGAGGCGCCTTCAGGCATTGTAAAGCAGTTACCCAAAGGGAACATGCAGTTAAGCACGTCTCCGGCCTTTAATTGAGCCATACGGCGTGTTCCGTCGCCTATAGCAGCAACGAGAAGCCACAGCTGATTTGTGTCATAATCAACGAAATTAATTGAAATGGGACGCCTAAGGAATGTAGAAGGCGATCCGTCTACTCTTATCTCAACAAACTGTCCCGGGAGCATTTCCGGAAGTCGTTCGTCCTGAGTAAGCTTTATCAGAACATATTTGTCGTTTATATGTTCTACAGAAACGACCTTGAGGTCTGAAACATATTTTTTCATAAGAAACGAATTTATCTTATTAAACCAGGCGCAAGAAAGACTTTATCGCCTTACTTACAGAATACAAAGGTACAAAATAAGCCTGCGCTTTCCAAAAAAACGAAAGTCACAGGCTGTTAAATATATGTTAAACGGCATATATGATGCCATAAAAGGCTATTTAACGTCAAGAAAAACGCTCAACAATGAAAAACTGACACATGACAGAGCCAATAAATGCCTCAAAAAACGTATGTACATGCCATAAGCCTACAAAAAAGGGCATACCAGCAAAGCTAAATCAACATATTGTCGGTTTTTACACGGCAATTCTATTTCTTTGGGACGAAAGTCTCATAGGTAAGGTCGTCAAAATAAACTCTTATCTCAGTAATCTGTCTTTGCGGACGCTCAACATATTTCACTTCAGGCCGAATAACGCTCTCAACATGTCTGTGCACAGGCTGTTGAACAGATGCTCCGGTCTGGTTGCCTCCGAAAAGATCCGGCACGCCGCCTCCAAAGTCAGCAACATGCTCACTGCCCATATCTGTATCCTCAGCAGGAGATGGGTCGGTAGTCGGAGTGTCGTCGATAAACATCGAGCCTCTTCCGAACATGAGCCAGTCGGTACTCAGGCGAGGCATTTTGCTCTTAATCGCTTCAACGGTGTTGAGCGTCGGTTTTGTACGGTTGTTAAAAATGCTGCTTAATGATGCAGCAGACATTCCGATGAAGTTAGCGAAGGTCTGTTGACTCATATGTTGAGACTCCATTATCTGCCTGATTCGGTCTTTCATTTCTTCCATTTTCTTACCTTGATGTTGTTTTTTGCTATTTTTCTTAGACTTTACAAAGGTAAATCATTTTTTTGACATACGCAACAAACCTAAATATTATTTTAAAATTTAAATATTGAATTTATAAATTTATATTTGTAAATGTAAATATCTAAATCTTATAATTTGGTATTTAAAAATACAAATGTAAATTTAGACTATTAAAACGCCCGATAAGCCTTTATTTAAAGGATTTTGCTAACTAATTCATTAGGCGAGCGTTATTTGCGCTGATAAAAAGCGTAAATCTGGCTTTATGCAGTATTTTAAGGCGAAAATAAGTAAAATTGCATAAATTTACTTCATAAAATATCGTATTTAGGCTGATAATCAGGCATTTAAACAATAAATCCGAAAATGCATAAATATAACTTGTAATTTGCAAATTTAAAGATTTAAATATTAAAATATAAATTCGGCTGTCAATATATTTATATTTAAATATAAATTTATGCTTTACATTTGCATTTTATATAAACAAATATAAACATTCAGATAGCTAAATTTCGGTGTTGTAAATCATAATAAATGCAAACGCTAAATTTTAACGCCTGTTTTTCGGTCGAAAAACAGAAAAATTAAGTATTTCGAAACGAGGTAAAGAAAGCTCAAAAATACACGATTCTGAGAGCGTCAAAAATCATAAAAGGCTCTGATTTTTACGACTTTAACCCTATTTTTTTTGTTCAGGAAAAAATGCGAAAGAGAAAAAAATAGCCCCAAAATGGGGCTATTTTTAGTGTAAAATGAAGAAAATTAGCTCTCTTAACAGCTCCCCGACAGGGGTATTTGGGTTGTCTAAACCCTTACTTTTGGCATCTGTCTCTCTAATTTTAGAAATTATCTGCATAACTTTCACACCAGTATAATTTCTCATACCCGTGATGTAGTCCTTTGCAGCCCACCCTGCCCTGAGGTCCAACCAGCGTGCAACACTCTCGTCAGTTTTAGGTTGAGGAGCATAAAATGCTATAAGTAAATTTTGAAAATAAGAGAACAACATCGGTATAAGCATGTATGCATTTCCGGTCTTCGGGTTGTCATTAAAATAATACAAAATCCGTGTCGCCTTCAACACATCACGGTTAACTATCGCGCTGCGTAATTCGTAAGCATTAAAATCCTTGCTCACTCCTATCCTCTCCTCTACAACCTCAGGAGTAACACGTCGGTCATTCTCTGGCAAAGAAAGAATCAGCTTATCGAGTTCACTCGTCAACCTGCTAAGATCTGCACCGATATGGTCGGCTATCATCTGGGATGACTTATGGTCTATTGCAGCGCGTCCATAATTTTTAAGATAACTCTCTATGAAAGCCGGCAATTCATAATCACGCTTCTTCTTGCTCTCAAACACCACACCCGTGGCGGCAGCCTTGGCCAATATTTTCTTTCGGCCGTCAATACTGCCGTTTTTGTGACACAAAACCAAAACTGTTGATTTCACAGGTTTTTCAACATACTTTTCCAGTTGTTCCCAGTTTTTTATGTTCTGAGCCTCTTTCACTATCACAACCTGCCGCTCGGCCATCATCGGGAAACGCCTTGCCATGTCAACAATCTGACTTGAAGAAACGTCAGAGCCAAAGACAACAGACTGATTGAAGTCGCGTTCTTCAGGAGTAAGAGCATTCGTCGAGATAAAATCTGTTATCTTATCAATATAATAAGACTCCTCGCCCATAAGAATATATACGGGCGCATAATTACCTGCACGCAAGTCGCGCATTATGCTCTCAAAAGTAACGATCTTTTTCTCTGCCATATCTTTATGCTTTATCTGAAAGCCATTGCTGCCAAAAAAGGACGCTGACGTTCACCGTTTAAAATAATAATGGCTAACTTTGCAAAAATTACTGAGTCAGCGGCCTGAAGACATAAACTATCTGTCTGCGGCAATAAACTCATACGCCCTAATACATGGCAACTTAAAGCCATTCAGAATGCAAATTTAATAAAATGTATCGATTAAACCTACCTCAATACGAAATAAAAATAAAACAGCAGAACGGCAAGACACAGATTCTTGACACGCTGAGACGCAAGTTTGTAAGTCTTACACCGGAAGAATGGGTGCGCCAGCATTTTGTTCATTTCCTGACAGAGCACAAAGGTTATCCGGCATCACTCATTGCCAACGAGACAGAACTGACATGCGGTCAGAAAAAACTGCGCTGCGACAGCGTTCTATACGACTCACAGGCGCGTCCGCGCATGATTATGGAGTATAAAGCTCCAACAATAGCCATCACACAGAAGGTGTTCAACCAGATTTCGGTTTATAACATGCTGCTGAAAGTGGATTATCTCGTAGTAAGCAACGGCCTGCAACACTATTGCTGCCGAATGGACTACGCAAATAACAGCTATTGTTTTCTGAAAGAAATACCTGATTTCAGCGAACTTTAACGCCAAACTGCATTAGTTTTTTGGGCAAAGATTTATAAAGAATAAAACATTACCCCCAAAAAGTCTGATTTTTAATCATAAAAAGAGAGCGGACAAACACCTAATTCATTTTTTAATGGTATTTGTCCGCTCTTTATTATATATCTAAACTGCACAAATAAAAGTTGTGCATATTAGCCGTTCTGTGTAAACATGAGAATATTTAACGGGCTAAAACTTCTACATACCCCTTGCCTTAAATATCTTTTCTTTTGCCTCATTGATTTCCTGGAATTTCTTCTCAGCCGCACGCCTGATATCCTCGCCAAGCGCAGCCACACGGTCAGGGTGATGCTTCAAGGCAAGATTACGATATGCCTTGCGCACTTCATCGTCTGTCGCATCAGGCGATACGCCCAACACAGCGTAAGCATCTTCCAGTGTGTCTTTTTGCAGATTCAACATTGAGTCAAGATCTTCCATATCCATGCGCATATAGCGAACGCACTCTCTCAAAGCCGAAATTTCCTCATTTGGCATAGAACCATCTGCCCTTGCTATCATTACGAGGAAGTTTAGCAGCTGCAGACGCTGACCATAGTCGAGATTCATAGCTATCTGCTCACAGCTCTGACGTATAACATCCCTGAAAGCATAAGGATTTGTGGCATTCAGCCTCTTCTGCTCGTCAAATAGGCGCAAAAGTATGCTGTTGCCCTGCTCCACAGCCACTTCACCGAAGTTTGCACGCAAGAACTTCCGCACAAACTCCATCTCGCTGTGCATCACCTTGCCGTCTGCCTTAATAATATACGACGCCAGAACAAGCAGAGAGAACAAAAAACTGTTGCGCTGCCCCTCATAATATTGCTGTTCGCGCGTCGCGCTGCCGAAGCCTTGACGGCCAGAAGAAGTACTTCCGTATCCGTTTTTGGGCTCTCCGTCTTTGTTTACCGCATTAATTCCATAATCAAACAAGGCTCCCAGTGCCACTCCGGCCAAAGCTCCGAGCGCACCGCCGGACATAAAGCCCAATATGCCGCCTATCCATTTTCCTGCTGCCATAAATTTCTGTTTTTTACGTTTAAAGCGCCATTCGAGTCTAATATACAAGACAAGATGTCTGACATATAGTCACAAAAGCGCCATTATAATTTCATTTTTAGTATATTTTCCCTTATGCAAATATAATGCAAACGGAGGGCTGAACAAAATAAATTTATTTAATTAAACCCAAATCAGGCCGTATATCACAGATGTATCGCCATAAACGCTCATGTTTACAAACTTTTTGGATGCTACATGCCTGAACCTTAGAAAATTCTGACGAGTATTACCAACACCCAGCTATCGCCTAAATATGGATTTTTTTGCCTCTTTATCAACTTATTATGCACCAATGGCGGGCTGCATCAATCACTACGTCAAAAAAAGCCGACAATTCCGTGACGCAAAATCCTATCGTCTGACGCCTGTGTCCCATTGTCAGCAGCTCTTTTTCCTGAGTCATCATACACATTTTCATGCCTTCTGACATGACCATATTCAGACTTATGTCGCCGCTTGCCGAGCTTACCACGATGTTTCTGTCTAATTTTTCATCACGCTCCACAGCCCTTGTCACATAGCCTATTGTATCATAAAACGCCCTGAATTCGGTGCGGTCCATGAATATTTTGTTGCGCTCATACTTTCCGTCTGCCGATTTTGTACTTTGAGTAAGTTTGATATAAACATCCTTTCCGGCCTCATTAAAATCGAAAAATATCGTGCTGTAACCCAAATCGAGCCTGCGGCTCCACTGTCCGACGCCATTATCAGCCTGTCCTGCCAAAGCCCTGCCACCTTGACTGAATCCATTGGAAGCATTCTGATTTGCAGAAAAACTACGTCCGTTATACGAACGTCCGCCCTGCAAATTGCTTTTTTCGCGCTGAAAATCATCGGGAAAACGGCGTCCGGCATACGAACGTCCACCCTGTTGCGGTAACGGTTCCTTAGTTTTCGCCCTATTGTCTTGATTGCCTACAAGGTATCTCACGTTGCTGTATCCGGCCAAACCACGCTCCAGATTGCCGCCTTTTGAGCAATATCCGACTACAATTTCATCAGCAAGAGCCATCATAAGTGCGTTGCGGTCGAATGCCGAGCGGGCGCATACCGTATGCACCTCAGGCCCGCAATGGGTTATTATCAGCAATAGGCCGCTGCCTAAAGCCTCGCTCACCGGCTCGCTCCATTGCTCATGCATGGCTTCTGCCAGCACCAATATTGCCGGAATTTTTCTTTCAAGCAATGATGAAAACACATGTTTTTCCATTGGCGACTGGTCGCCGCACATTACGCAAACCTTATCCGGTTGCAGGGTTGCTATCCATCTGTCCACAGCAGCCTGAAGTCCAGACGGCTCCTTTCTCGAGCAGAAAAATGCCATTTTTCGCAGCTGCATGATATTTTCGTTGCCCAGTTTACTTCTTATTTCCATGTTTTTCGTTTTGTTATCAAATTCAAGGTTATAATATAAATCCAAGCAGTAAGCCTAAAATTAGTCAAGGTTTTATGCCGAAATGCAGATTATCTTATACTAAGATTTATGCAAATATACAAAAAAACGGCATGCCGCGTATAAAAACTGATGCCTATTAATGCCTTCAGGCAATAAAAACATCATAATCTTCATACGCAGCATGCCGTAAAGTCAACACACACTTGCCGTCTACATACGGCTTTTCTGGCTCTGTCCTGCTCCCGTGCCCTTATATTTGCTCTTGTCAACATTAAACTTATAGCGCACCGTAAGGCTAACTCTGCGCTGAGCCGGAGCGCCCCAAAGCGTCTCGCGCATAGAGCCATAAAACATGGTCAAGCGCTGGCGTGAGGTCTTGAATAAGTCCTTTACTTGCAGCTGCACCGTAAACCGGTCTTGCATAAATGCCTTATATAAAGACATATCTGCCCTGAAAGACGGCTTCCTCATGTACACATTCTCATCGCCTCCACGTGTAGTATAGCGCATATTTAGCGAAATACGGCATATTTTAGTGTCTAATGTGTTGTCAAAACGGAATGTTCCAACGGGATTGTCGAGCGGATTATGCCCGTGAACCTGCATGGCGAACCATTGCTTCTGCACGCCGAGCATGAGCGACGGATGCCACATTCCAAAAGTCGGACTTATATTAAGCGAGGCGTACATCTTGTCGTACGACTCACCGTTTACCTGCCTGAAAAGCACCACCGACGGGTCGTCTCCGTAGGGTTCGCTGTGCTGTATTATCGGATCAATTACATGCGACCATCCTGCATTCAACATTATCCACTTATATGTAAGCGCCAAGTTGACGTTGTTTGACCTTGACGGCAGCAAAAACGGATTACCGCCCTCATAAGTGTAGCGATTATCGTAGGTTATGTTGCTGCGAAGCTGGTTATAAGACGGCCGGGATATGTCTGACGCATAGCCCAACTGAACGCCAAAATCGCCAAACATGCCCGAAAGCGACAACGAAGGAAAGACATTGTTAAACACACGGCTCTGCTCACCTACATACACTCCGTCGTCATAATAGTCGAAATCTACATTCTCATACCTCACTCCGGCCAGCATGTTCAACGGCCCAAAATGGCGGACATATTCAACAAAGGCCGAAGCCATACCCTCTTCTATACGGCTCTTGTCGTCTTCGAGGACATCTGCCGGAAGCACGCCATAAAGAGTCTTGCGCACCGAATAAGAATACTCTCCGCCAAAAGACAAGGTGCCGCCAAACAGCGGAGACGTCAGCACCAGCTTTGACGCCACAAGATTGTTACGGCCGTCTGACGAAGTACTGACCTGCTGGTTTACAGGTTCCTGTCCTGTTTCCTGATAGTCCTCAACTGTCGTCATGCCTCTTCCCGTCTTGCTCCAATACCAGTCAGCATTAAAGTCAACACCCAACTGACCTATCTTTCCGACATAATATAAATTTCCCTGCAGCGTTGTGCCTTGTCCTGACGCGACATAAGAGCTTAAAAGCTTTTCTGTGAGCAGATCGTCCTTAACGACACTCGATTTCATATATCCCGAAGCGTTGTCCCACGGCATGCGATACCAGCTAAGGCTTGCCCCCAGCGAATGATTCTCGTTGAACATATAGCTCAGCGCCAGTCGTCCATATATATTCCTTTTTTTATATACCTGGTCAAGCGAACTTGGCTGCCGCCATGTCTTGTCAAGATATGTTATCTGCTCCAGCTGCTTCGGGTCAAGTGTGTTAGTTCTTGATATGTTGAACGTTCCACCTATGTCGAGGCCTCCGCTGCGCCAGTTCATGTTTATGCGCTCCTGCCCCGAGGCATAGCCTCGCTCTTTAAGTTCACCCGACAGTCTGTTGTCAAAGCCAAAGCCCTCGCCAACGGCCTTCTTGGTGGTTATACGTATAACCGACTTGACACTTGCGCCATATCTTGCACCGGGATTTGTTACAACCTCAACCGACTTTATGTTGTCCGAACTAAGGCGTTCTAGCTCCACTTTGTCGAGCATCTTGCGCCCGTTTATATAAATTTCGGGCTCTCCGCGCCCAAAAACCTCTATTTTCTCGCTGTTTGCCGACACATTTGGTATGCGGTCGAGCAGATCTTCCATACTTCCTGCCGTCTCCAGCACCGTCCCCACCACGTTTGTTACCATGGCATCGCCCTTCAGCCTCGTCTTCGGTATGCGGCTCCTGACCACCACCTCGCCAAGCATCTGCGTGTCTTCTTGCAGACAGATGCGGCCCTCATCGTCAGTTCTGTCGGCATAAACAGTCTTATATCCCACGCCCGAAACGCGCAGAAGGCGTCCTTCTGGCGGAACATCGAAACCGAAACGACCAATGCTGTCGGTCATAACGCCCGTAACATAAGACGAATCAGGCAGCGACAAGGCCACCACATTTATATATGGTATGCCATTACCATGCGCATCCACCACCTGTCCGCTTACGTTCTGTCCTGCTGCCGTCAGTGTCATCAACGTTGCCGGAAACAGCATCATCCGCTTTATATCAACACGTATCTTTGTCATATGTTATGCTTTTTTTACTGAAAATCTTTAACCTCAAACAGCATTTCTGACTTTTTAAGGCTGCAATGCTTTTGATTTTTTCACTTTTAAGACGGATAAGCCATAACAAACGTTGCACGGGTAAGCTTATATTTACTTTTTTTAACAAATACAGTTAAAAACTATATAAAACAACTGAACGTCTGCCGATGAATTACGGCAGACGTTCAGAAAGACTATTATGTATAACAATGACGGTAACTTATTCAACTATCACCTTTCCGTAGTAGCTTTTGTTACCTCTTATGGCCTTAACAATATACAGGCCGCTGCCCATTGCATTAGTGGCAATTGTTGTTCCAATATAGCGTCCGGCCAATGCACCGTTAGAAGAATATACCTCAACGCTCTCAGGCTCAACACCTTTAATAACAATCTGCTTGTTGTCAGAGTCGTTATAAATCCTTACGGGAGATGTCTCTGCCTTAGAAACGCCCGTAGAGCTGCCTTCTTCCTTGATAATCTTGAACGAATCAAACAGTGTTGCGCTGCCTGCGTCGTTAACGGTGTATGTGCTTACAAATATCGTGTCGGCCGTTACTGTAACGTCGCTGAATGTAGGTTCGCCTGTCTGACCGAACTTTCCAGAGAAGAGTCCCCAGTAATTGTCAACTCCATGAGCCGAATATGCGTCAATCATGGCCTGCTCGTCGCGCGGCTCATACTTCTTCTTGCCGGCAGAATTGTTCAGGAAGTACAGAGTGCCTTCGTTTACGTTGAACACACCGCCCTGCTTTCCTGTCATATTCTCACGCACTCCGCCGGGAACAACGGTCTCAACCTCTTCTACGGCACCGTCTACAAGAGTCTTTGTCAGGTTGTTAACCGGGCCGATAACTTCGTAGATATGGTCGTGGCCCTGCAAGGCAACGTCTATATGAAGCTCGTTGAACACGGGGAGCATGTTTTCACGTACAAGACGTCCGTCGCTGTCGCTCTGGTGCGACTGGCTGCCTGTAAACATGTTCTTATGGAATGTGGCAATGCGCCATTTAACGTCTTTATGCTCCTCAACCTGCTTTCTCATCCAGTCAGCAAGAGCGTCAAAGTAGCCTTCTTTCTTGTAGTCCTCGTAGTTTATCACCATGAACAAGGCGTCGCCCTGAACAAACGAATAGACTGTTCCTTCCATTGTAGTGGGCACGGCCGAAGTTGTGTTGAACGTGTTGTCTGTGTTAAAGTGCCATGCAAAGTTGCTGTTTGAGCTTGTATCGTGGTTACCCTGCGCAACAACCAGCGGATAGTTCATCCAGATATCCTGCATTGTGCTGAACCACTGCTCATATTCCCATTCAGAGTTGTTGGCTCCTGAAGTTTCAACCAAGTCGCCGTTCACCAGCACAAACTTGGCATCGGGCACCATCTTCTGTGCTGCATGGGCTGTTTTCTGAGAAACATCAAACATGCCGTCATTCTGTGCCTGGGTGTCTGTTATATAGATGAACGAGAATCCTTCTTTCTTGTCGTATGACTCGGCGGCTGTGGTAAAGTGGCCAATCTCGCTCCAACCCTCCTCGTTACCAACACGGAACGAATAGGTTGTGCCCGGTTTCAGGTCTTTTGCCAGAGCCTTATGGCTTGTGTATGAGCGCTTTGTGTTGGCCTCAATACCTTCCACTCCGTTTTTGCTCGTCACGTAGTTAAGGTCTTTTACATCAGCAGAAACAGCATCTATTGTGATGTCGGGCTTGCTGAAATCTTCTACACTTGCGTCTGCCTTCAAGACAATCTGCACCTTGCCTGTCTTCACAGAACTGTTGGTAAACCAGGCAAAAGCCATACGCGTAGTAGGATCTCCGTTAAGTGTCATGTTGATGCTGTAAGGCTGACTTGCCGACTGCATTTCTGCCATGAGGCGTGTCAGACGTGTCCATGACGGAACGGTGTAGTTGTCCTGGTTCAAACTGATTTCCTGTGCTGATGCTGACAGCATACCGGCTGAAAGGAATGCCACAACTACGCCAGACTTGATTGTGTTAGAAATTTTCATAAATAATTTTGTTTTAATGAAACATAATTAAATTTTCGTATGCAAAATTATCAGTATGGTGTTTCATCTTTCTTACAGCATAACTACGAGTTTGCAGCAAAATAATTACGAAAATAATACACCTAAAAAGCCCATATTTTAATGTACACGTAAGAGATTTTTATTAAAATGAAATAAAATCAAGGTTAAGTTACGGTTAATATAACAGGACGGACAACAACACCAGCAAATAATCTTCGGAATATGTCTTTCCGCAGAATTTTTATGACTATATTTTTACTCAAAGCGAAAAGACGCTCAAAAATCGAAAGTTTTTACCATAGAAACACTTTCGATTAAATATCAACTCAATATAATTTACATGGTTTGTTAAGCAAACGACAGCTATTTACTTTCAAACTGTTAGTGATAGAGTTACGGGTCATAACTCTATCACTTTTGATGCAAAAGTGGCCGCTTTTCAGGTCGTAAGTCATAGGATTTTTTCTGATAAAACGGCTTGATTTAAACCTAAACCTGTGATTAGGGTACGAAAAGATGCAGACAAGCTAAAGAAAACAGCTATATATACAACAAAGAAAATGGCGCAAAAACTTTTGCCAACAGCAAAGAAACGACAAAAAAACAAAAGCCATAACTACACGCAACAGCCTGTAGCCATGGCTTTTATCGGCAAAACAACATCAATGCTGTCTAAAACATTCTCTTATGCTGTGTAAACGTGCGCAAAGTTGCGCTTCGCTCAGTCCGGCCATACTGTTGATACAGCCCAGCATTGCAGCGCCGCCGAAATTTAGAGACTTCAGATAGTGTATCTTATCCGGCGTAACACCGCCAAGAGCCACAACCTTATTGTCCAGAATGCCCTGTTCTGACGCCTGACGGAGCATTGCATCAGTGAAGGCAGAGGCATATCCCTGCTTTGACACGCTGTCGAATATCGGGCTGAGAAATACATAATTGCAGTTATCTTTGTGCTGTTTTACCTCTTCAAGAGAATGACACGAACGGCTGACATGACCGCTGTAACCTTCGGGCACAATGTTTCGGTGCGCGTTAAGGTGTATTCCGCGCAAACCATAAGGCTCCGCCAGTTCAAAGAAGTCGTGAACTACAATATGCGAACGGTCTTCTGCCGACAGCTCTTCAAGCAGGCGCGCACAGTCAGCAGCCGATGCTCCGGGCTTACGCAGATGTATTATGTCAACGCCGTTGGCCAACAGGCGATGAAGAAACGTGGCTTCATCTGATAAAAAAACGGGAGAAGTAACTACAATCCAAAGCATTGTTTAAGTAAAAATGAAAAGCAAAAAGTAAACAAAACGAATTTAGGCGTCTGTCTGCACTGGCAAAATGCCTTACGAATACACCTTATTATATATAAGGGGCTATAAAGTCCGGACAAAAAGCCGCTACTTCATAGCCCCACACCAAAACTATTTAAGTTTCTTGATAATCAGTTCGGCAACCTTCTTGCCCGACATGAGCATACCACCGAAGATTGGTCCCATACGGGGAGTTCCGCTTACGGCAGAAGCAGCCATACCGCAGACATAAAGTCCGGGATAAATCTCCTTTGTGCCGTTAACCACCTCATTCTCGCCTGAAACCACGTCGAGCGAGCGTTCGCCGATAACATCACCCGTATCAGTTGCAAGGCGGATGCCGTTCTTGCGCGCTACAGTCTTGCACATCTCGCTGTCATGGCCAGTTCCGTCGATAACACACTTTGCCATAATGTTAATCGGGTCTACATGCATACCTTCACGCAAAACCGGAGTCCAGTTGACAACAACACCGCTGACAACATTGTCCTTAAACACAACATCCTCAACAGAATAGCAGTTGAATATTGTTGCTCCGGCATGAACGGCCTTATATAGCAGTGCAGAGGTACTCTCAACAGAATCCATCACAAACAGGTCTTCGTCGTAGCTCTCAAAGTTGATGTCAAAGTCTTTCACGATTTCGATGGCTTCTTTCTGCACGACAATCTGATTGAACATCATTGCGCCGCCCCACATACCGCCGCCGGGAGACAACTTGCGGTCGAACTGGGCAACTTTAAGTCCGGCCTTTGCCAGATAATATGCGGCAACAATGCCTGACGGACCTCCGCCTACAATGGCAACATCGAGATCAAGATTACGTTCCAACTTGCTGAAATAGGTACTGATAATACCCTGTGATACTTTCTTTTCTATCATTTTGTTTTTATTTTTTATATAGTAAATTTCTTATTTTCAATGAGTTAAGCGTTTCCTTTCTTCATGCTTCATTGCGCTCATGCAAGCAAGGCACAACGGCATGACAGGCACATATACAGCCTGTCATACTGCTGCGCAGACAGCTTAACGCCGAGGTATTAAAGCCCACATGCATTAAACATCGCACTCGCCTTCTTTTATCGTCTGGCTTATACGCATGGCGCAGAAGTTAGGACCGCACATAGTGCAGTATTTTCCGCCCACATGGTTGGCCGTCTTGTAGTATTCAAGCGCACGTTCAGGGTCAAGACTCAGATTAAACTGGTCTTTCCAGCGGAACTCATAGCGTGCCTTGCTCAGCGCATTGTCGCGCACAATGGCACCGGGATGATGCTTTGCCAGATCGGCTGCATGTGCAGCAAGCTTGTATGTCACCACGCCCACGCGTACATCGTCACGGTCGGGCAAGGCTAGATGCTCTTTCGGCGTTACATAGCACAGCATGGCAGTGCCGAGCCACCCTATCTGAGCCGCACCGATGGCACTTGTTATATGGTCGTAGCCGGGTGCAATGTCGGTTACCAACGGGCCGAGCGTATAGAACGGCGCGTTGTGGCACTTCTCTATCTGACGCTGCATATTCTCAGGAATCTTATCCATAGGCACATGGCCAGGACCTTCGATAAATGCCTGAACATTCTTTGCCCAAGCACGCTCCACAAGCTCTCCCATAGTGTCGAGCTCAGCAAACTGGGCGCGGTCGTTGGCATCATAGACACTGCCCGGACGCAATCCGTCGCCAAGCGAAACGGCTACGTCATATTTAGCCAGAATGTCGCATATATCATCAAAATGCTCATAGAGGAAACTCTCTTTCTGATGCATCTGGCACCACTTTGATATAATGCTTCCTCCACGGCTAACCATGCCTGTCATGCGGTTGTCGGCAAGATGTATGTTCTGCAGACGTATGCCGCAATGGATGGTGAAATAGTCAACTCCCTGCTCACACTGCTCGATAAGTGTGTCGCGGAACAGCTCCCAAGTAAGGTTTTCAGCATGGCCGTTAACCTTCTCCATGGCCTGATACATAGGCACGGTGCCTACGGGCACAGGACAGTTGCGCACAATCCACTCTCTAGTCTCGTGAATATTTGCTCCTGTAGACAAGTCCATCAGCGTGTCGCCACCCCACTTGCAGCTCCACACAGCCTTCTCAACCTCCTCGTCTATGCTCGAAGTTGTGGCAGAATTGCCTATGTTTGTGTTGATTTTCACAAGAAAATTGCGGCCTATAATCATAGGTTCTGCCTCGGGATGGTTGATGTTTGCAGGAATTACAGCGCGTCCGGCGGCAATCTCGCTGCGCACAAACTCAGGAGTGATGTGCGTTTCGATGCCAAGTTCCTTGCAATTCATGTTCTCACGTATGGCGACATACTCCATTTCAGGGGTTATTATGCCCTGCTTTGCATAGTAAAGCTGGCTCACCTGGCAGCCTTCCTTAGCCCTGAGAGGCAGGGCTATATGCTCAAAGCGGAGAGAATCGAGCGAGTGGTCATCACGCCTCATGCGTCCGTATTCAGACGAAATCTCCTTAAGGCGCTCCACTCCTCCACGCTTCAGTATCCACGGTTCGCGCAATCGCGGCAGACCTTTGCGTACATCAGTAGCAACATCAGGGTCGCTGTAAGGACCGGAAGTATCATAAATATACACAGGAGGATTAGGACGCTCCGTGCGTTTGTCACCATCAACGGTAACTGTGGGAGTCTGCTTTACGACACGCATGCCCACACGAATGTCGGGAAAGAGTTCACCCTTGAGGTAAACTTTCTCTGAACCCGGATAAGTTATTCTTACATTATTTTCCATAAATATATTATAAGGTTTGTTCTTTTTGATTTATCAAATCTGCTATACGGCGCATCTCGCTGACCGGATCAGCGGCACGCAGGATGCTTCCGCTAAGGGCAATGCCCGTAACACCTGCACTGAAAAGGTCAGAAATGTCGTCGTAACCAATGCCGCCAATGGCTATAAGCGGCAGGTTTATTCCTCTGTCGTGCATCTGCTTAAGCAGACGTTTGTATCCGTCGAGCCCGAGAATGGCAGCAAGATTCTTCTTTGTAGTAGTGAAACGGAACGGGCCGCAGCCGATATAGTCGGCACCTTGGGCGGCAAGACGGCAAATATCGTCGAATGTGTTGGCCGTTCCACCTATTATATAATCAGGACCTAGAATCTTTCGCGCCTCGTCCACCGGCATGTCATTTTTGCCAAGATGAACGCCATCGGCACCAACACGCTGCGCCATCATCACATTATCGTCAATGACGAACGTGGCACCATAGCCGGCGCAAAGACTCTTCACCTGCAATGCTGCCGCTTCGAGCTCTGCCTCTGTGGCATCCTTCATGCGCAGCTGAATCCAGCGGCATCCGCCTTCAAGAGCCATTCTGGCAGAGTCGACGTAGGTATATTTGTCAGTAAAATGTGTAATAAACTGAAGTCTGTTCATATCTTTTTGTCTTTATTCTTTATCAATTACGATTGCCGGCACAGGACTGAAAAAATGGTTCAAGGGGCCTGTCCCATCACCTATTGTTATATCTGCTCCTGCCGCAAGCGCAGAAGTAAGATAGCGTTTAGCCTCGCCTACTGCCTCAACAAGACTATCACCGCGGGCAACAAAAGCGGCAATGGCAGACGAAAGTGTACAGCCCGTGCCGTGAGTGTTGCGGCTCGCTACAGAAGGAGCCGAATATTCATTTAAGGAGATGTTGCCGTCAAGGATGCTGAAAAGCACATCTGTCTTTACACAGCCCGATGCATGACCGCCCTTTATCAATACGGAACGAGTGCCATAATCAAGGATGGCGCGTGCTGCAGCCTCTAAATCATTAGCAGATACAGACGGCATGCCGGTCAGCACTAAAGTTTCAGGAATATTAGGAGTGAGCAGGTCTGTAATGGGCAACAGCTTTTTTTCAAGCAAAGTGAGTGCATCTGAACTCATGAGCATCTTTCCGCTGCTCGAAACCATGACAGGATCGACAACAAGAAAATGCGGACGGCAGTCTGTCAAGGCATTTATTATGGCATCCAATGTTGCTGCATCGTTAACCATACCTATTTTAACTGCATCGGGATGCAGGTCTTCCATGACTGCCACAATCTGGTCGTAGACTACCTGTGCGGGCACTGAATGAACATACTTAACGCCCTTGGTGTTCTGCACGGTTATGGCTGTAACGGCAGCCGCGCCGTAAACTCCAAGCGCAGAAAAGGTCTTCAAGTCAGCCTGAATGCCTGCACCGCCGGATGGATCTGAGCCAGCCACAGAAAAAGCAACGGGATAACGCTTCATAAAGCAGCCCTCCGCAGCATACAGCAGTCAGCACCCGACTTTACGGGCATAACGCACAAAAAAGAAATAAAAGTCATACTTAAATCTCCTCTTTTAAGATCAGTCAACACTCTCAAAAGCAGGTGACGCGGAATAACCGCCATAAAAGAATTGCATCAAAATCCCAGCGTCGGCATTATCCGTACTGGTTCAATGTGTATAATCTCAGACACGGCAGCCATAAGGCATGCCGGACACCACCTTTTGAGTACATTGCAAAGATAAGACAAAATAACGGCACAGCCAAACTTTTGCTGTCTTTTTTGTGTGCATTGATATCGTTCACGACACAGAAAACAAAATTATCACTACTGAATCCCGGGACAAGCCGCAAAACAAAAGCCGCAAGACTGATAACAATCTTGCGGCCTACAGACTTAAAAAGTCTCAATTTATTACTATGAAAAACGATTTTCACATTTAATCTACAGGGATGTCCTTGTTGACATTCTTACATCCGAGCAGAGCATAATAAAGAAGGTATGCCAAAGCAACAAGCGGCACGATATAAGAAATCATGTAGCCGGCCTTGTCGGCAATGAAGTTCTGCAACAGCGGCAGTACACCTCCACCGACAACCATCATCATGAATATGCCTGAAGCGGCAGCAGTGTATTTGCCAAGTCCTTCAGTAGCAAGATTGAAAATACTTGCCCACATGACAGACGTACACAATCCGCAGAGCACAAGCAGCAGAGCGCTGACAGGCACTGTTACCATTGTGAACGAAGAACCCGTAAACACAGGCATAGACGTTGTTGAAGTCTTAGACGAGAACATTGCCACCAACATGAGCACGATAGCCACGAGCGATACAGTGATCATCATGGCGCGGCTTGAAACCTTGTCGGCAATGAAACCGGCAACGAAACGTCCTACAAGCATCAGCAGCCAGTAAGTTCCGGCAACAAAACCGCCTATGGCAGCAGCATCGCCTACAACTCCTGCACCCTTCGACGTCGTGTCAGAGATATAGAAGTTGAGAGTGCCGGGGATACCAATCTCTATTCCAACATAAACAAAGATACCGATTACGCCCAATACGCAATGACGGAAAGCCCACGGACTATGTTCAAATACGGTGTCTTGTGTAGCCTTACCCATCTCCGGATCAGCTATCGGTATGAACGAAAGCACGATAAACGCACCGGCAAACACAGTCATGGCAATGTAGAGCACGAGGTTTACATCGCTTATGGCAGTGTCTTTAGTAACTGTACCTACCAAGGCGCCCACCAGCATAGGTGTCAGCGTTCCGGCAAGCGAGTTGAGCGTTCCTCCGATAAGGTTGAGCTGGTTGCCACGGTTGCCGCCTCCGCCAAGGAGGTTGAGCATGGGGTTAACCACTGTGTTGAGCATACATACAGAGAAACCGCATACGAATGCACCCAAAAGATACACCCAGAATCCGGTAAGACCTGTAGGGAAGCCCGACAGATACTGCACGAGCACACCCACAAAACCAACTGCAATGGCCACCATTGCAGTCTTTTTATAACCTATCTTGATAAGCAGCTTGCCGGCAGGTATACCCATAAACAGGTATGCAAGGAAGTTCATCATGTTTCCCATCATGCCTAATGTGTTGCTGCCCATCAGTTCGGGCTGATTCTTCCATATTACGCCAATCGGTGCCGCCAGGTTAGTGACGAACGAAATCATGGCGTAGATAAACATCATAGCTATGATGGCTATGATACGTCCACTTTGTTTATTTGTCTGTTCCATGGTTCTTATTTAATAAGGTATTGCTTTTTATGACAATCTTTCCTCTGGAACAAAATCGTCATCATCCTCTTTCTTCGTAGTACGCTTACGAATTACGCGCTTACGCTTCGGCTTCTCCTCTACAGGCTTTTCGCTCTTAACACCTGCCAGTTCAGGATCAATCATGATGCGTCCGCAATACTCACACACAATAATCTTCTTGTGCATTCTGATGTCGAGCTGACGCTGAGGCGGTATCTTGTTGAAGCATCCGCCACATGCATCACGCTGCACGTAAACGATACCCAGACCATTGCGCGCATTCTTGCGTATACGCTTGAAACTTGTAAGCAGACGCGGCTCAATCTTCAGTTCGAGTTCCTTTGCCTTCTCCTTAAGCTTCTCTTCCTCAGCTCTTGTCTCGTCCATAATCTCGTCGAGCTCGTTTTTCTTTTCTTCAAGAGCTACACGGCGGTCCTTAATAAGCTCCTCGTTGTTCTGGAGATCTTTGTTTTTCTCCTCAATCTTAACGTTAGCCTCTCTTATCTTCTTGTTGCAAAGCTCTATTTCGAGCGACTGGAACTCAATTTCCTTGCTCAGTGTGTCATACTCGCGGTTGTTCTTAACGTCGTTGAGCTGCTCTTTATAGCGCTCCACGCTGGCCTGAGCCTCGTTAATTTCAGCCTTCTTCTGTACAACGGCATTCTGAAACTCCTTGATGTCGTTCTTTATTTTCTCAATACGTATTGTAAGACCGGCAATCTCGTCTTCGAGGTCCTGAACTTCAAGAGGCAACTCACCTCTCAGGGCTCTCTTTTCATCGATAGCCGACAATGTGGTTTGCAACTGGTAGAGAGTTTTCAGTTTCTCTTCTACAGACAAATCTGTTGGATCTTTTTTAGCCATATTTTATAAGTAGATTATAGGATTAGTGTTGGTCTTTGTGAGATAAGTCACAACTCCCGGACACGCTTCCTCGATTATTGATTTAAATATTTCGTTAGTATACTGTTCGCTCTGATAGTGGCCAATGACGGCAATCTGTATTTCCTGCTCATGGCCGAAATACTCATGATAGTGCATCTCACCTGTGATAAAGGCGTCTGCTCCCTGTGCAATTGCCTCAGGCAGGAGGAACGAGCCTGCGCCTCCGCAGATGGCAACGGTCTTGATGGGACGGCGCAAAAGCTGATTGCACTGCACACACTCAACATCGAACGTGCGCTTCAGCATCAGCACAAAGTCGTCGGCGGCAAGCGCCTCGGGCAACTCTCCTATAACTCCGCTGCCGCACTCGATGCCCATAACCGTCTTTTCTGCAAAGAAACGGCAGTCATGAAGCTCCATTTTTTCAGCTATCTTGAAGTTAACACCGCCACGGGCATTGTCCATGTTAGTGTGCATGGAAACCACCGTGATATCATTCTTTAAAGCCTTGGCAACGGCACGCTGCACGTCGTCGGCATAGGTGATGCGCTTCAGTGCATGAAAAATCAACGGATGATGACTCACGATGAGATTACAGCCTAAAGCCACAGCCTCGTCGACCACTTTTTCGGTAACGTCAAGGCACAATAAAGCCCCTGATACTTCCGCCTCTGTCAGTCCTGCCTGCAGGCCGGCATTATCAAAGCTCTCCTGCAGGGGCAGAGGCGCGAAACGTTCAAGGGCGTCAACCACTTCTCTTATTTTCACGCTTTTCAGCCTTTTAAATAATAATAATGTGCAAAGATAGCTATTTTCAGCGGCTTGTCAAAGAGCGGCGCAATTTATTTACATTCTTTAACCACTATTATTCATGATGCGCTTCTGCCCAAATCGTCAACAATGCAGCCTGACCATCTGTTGCTTGTCGTACAACAGTAAAAATTCATGACACACGACATGCGTAACATGCCGATTTTTCACACATTTATGTAATTATTTTGCATGTTTATTCTTAAATGAGACAAAATGCATCTTTTTGTTGAAAAACAGAAGTTTTTTGCAGACTTATAGCAGCAGAATTATTACTTTTGCAGCCAAAATTTTCAATAGGTTAGTTATGAACAAAAAGACAAGGATACCAAATCCAATCGTAGCCCTGACTCCTTTAGCCGTTCTCGTGGCCCTGCTGGCCATGGTCATCCCTACCTTCGGGGGCGACGCCCTGCTTGGCGGCAGTCAGGTGTCGCTGCTCATAGCCTCGGCTGTTTGTGTGGGCATAGCAATGATAAAATACAACTACAAGTGGAGCGTGCTTGAGGAAGGAATGGCCAAAAACATAAAGAAGGTTACTCCGGCCATAGTGATACTTCTGCTCATCGGAGCCATCTCGGGCACATGGATGCTCAGCGGAGTGGTTCCCACGCTGATATACTATGGTCTGCAGATTCTCACGCCGCAGTTTTTCCTTGCGTCGTGCTGCATAATATGCGCCATAGTGTCTATCATAACCGGCAGCTCATGGACCACCATAGCCACAATAGGCATGGCACTGCTCGGCATAGGCAAGGCGCAGGGATTCGACGAGGGATGGATTGCAGGAGCAATAATATCGGGAGCCTATTTCGGCGACAAGATTTCGCCGCTGTCAGACACGACAGTGCTGGCATCGTCAACAACGGGCACAAAGCTGTTTACCCACATACGCTATATGCTCATAACCACCGTGCCGTCGATAATAATCACTCTCGGCATATTTACCGTTGCAGGACTTGTCATGAGCCACAGCGGCAACGAGCAGAGCGAGCTTTTTGCAGGCACGCTGGCACAGACATTCAACCTGTCGCCGTGGCTTCTGCTGGTGCCGGTCATCACGGCTTGTCTCATTCTGGCCAAACTGCCAACCATCATTACGCTCTTTATATCGTCTGTTATAGCCGGAATATGCATTCTGCTGTTCCAGCCTCACATCCTTCTGCAGATAGTAAACGGCAGCGTTCTCGACTTCGCAACAGGATTCAAGGCCCTGATGACGTCAATATTCGGAAGCACATCCATATCAACGGGCCACGCCGAAATAGACGCTCTTGTTGCCACAAGGGGCATGCGCGGCATGATGGACACCATCTGGCTGATAATCTGTGCCATGTGCTTCGGCGGCGTGATGTCGGCAAGCAACATGATAAGCAGCATAACCAATCTTTTCGTGCGTTTTGTACGCAAACCCGTTAGTGCCGTGTGCTCTACTGTGGGCGCAGGACTCTTTTTCAATACCTGCACTGCCGACCAATATCTGTCTATCATACTTACAGGCAACCTGTTTAAAGACCTTTACCAAAGCCGCAGACTGGAGAGCAGACTGCTTAGCCGTACTGTAGAAGACTCGGTTACAGTAACATCCGTGCTCATACCATGGAACTCATGCGGAATGACTCAGGCAACAGTGCTTGGAGTAGGCACTCTGACCTACCTGCCCTATTGCTTCTTTAACATACTCAGTCCGCTGATGTCCATCCTTGTTGCCTTCACAGGCTTTAAGATAAAACAAATTATCACGCAGCCAAAAGAAGAGAACATAACAAAAGTGGCATAACATACCTGAATATTCATTTATACAGACATAAAACAAATGCGACAAAAACTTACCGCTATAGGTCTTTTCGCTTTGAGTATGACCAATGAGCGATAAGTTTTTGCCGCATCAGTAACTTAATTATCTGGATAATTCTAATCACATAAATTATTTTACATATCTTTATATTCTGTCTGTCTTGAATATATCGTTATGCTTTCTGTCATGTCAGAATATATATCCAAGAGTAAAGCAAAGGCTGTTATTGTTGATTTTATATCGGTGAAGTTGTGTATATGGCTACCTTGCTGTTGATATATCCGTCATATGGCTTTCAACTTTCTGCGGTAGTTCCGGCCTTAGATGTGCCGGCTATATCTGACTCAACATATTAGAATGTCAGGCCTATTCCAAAAGAAATAGAGTGCCGTGTGCTATTACTCTTGAAAAATTCAGTTTTATCCATTGCCTCATTATAATAAGCTGTTGTAATATCACAAAAGTTTTTTAAGTCATACGCAATCTGAAAATTCAGTCCGAAATGTCGCATTATCATCCAAGTATAACCAATACCTAATCTTCCCGAAAAGCCGGAGTTGCTATCATCACCCAACTTCAGACCATAACCTAAATCTGTAAACAGATATGCCTGTGGCTGTTTCCTTACTGGTTTATAGCGCAATGTCGCAAACACTGGGTATGTATTAAAGTCAGGTTCGGTGTAACGAGCCAATCCCATGCCTATCCCGACCGACCATTGTGTTGCCACATCGTAGCGCGCAGCGACTTGCAACAAGTTGCCACCCATCTTATACGAGCCTCTATTATACGTATATTCTGCGAAATTTTCAGACAAGCCAAGGCTGTATTGGTAGTCTAAGTCAAAATGTAATTTTGATTGCGCTAAAGCAGTTACAGAAATGAAGCTCGCCACTATTATTGATACAAATATTCTTCTTGTCCGTACCATAGATATAAAATTTAATTAGTTTAATCTTTCTTGATATATATTCCGTTCAAATGATTTCCCGGTTTCCCTGTCAAAATGGTTTCACCGCCAATATTTTTTTCACTTTTTCCCTATATTTATCGGGGTAGCCGTATTTTCACACCATCAACAATGACAACTTTAAGTTGCATTGAACAACTATCATTGATTAACACATACCGCCACAACAACTCACGACAAGAACTATCCGACACATACCCGGCCGTTACCATACAGCCCCATGCCGATAAGTTCCTGTCGTTTCAGAAAATTGCCATAAGGCATTGCCTATCACTGCAATTGTCTTAAATATCCATAATCATGTCAGATATGAATGTGTTTTTGCACTTTTTGTTGTGTCAGAACACATATCCAAGAGTTAGACGCAGACTATTGTTGTTGATTTTATAATAGTCGTCCTGATTAATCAACCCACGCATATATCCGGCTGAAATCACATAATGGTCTTTCACGGTCAGCTTAAGTTCTGCACTGCAGCCAAAATCCCATCTCTTTATCGGTGATATCGTATATGTGTCAATCCGGCTGCTGGTATATCCGTTGTATGGCTTCCAGCTCTCTGTTATGGTATTAGCCCCTGACGTTCCGCCAATGCATGATACGACATCGCCTTTAAACGAGTCGACACCATAATGTCCATAAACCCCAACCATAGGAGTAAGCGATATGCCACTGCCCAACCTGAAGGTATAGCCAACTTTCAGAGGTATCTCGAGCGACATTGTCTTCACATTAACCTCGCTGAACTTCATCTCTACCGGATAATATTCCGTCAATGCACTGAACTGTCCGTTAGATACAAGCAGGCTTATCCCCGATGCCAAAGCAACGTTATTGTTGAATGTATAGGCAACATCACCGCCCACAACAAACCCGGCCTTAATCTTTGACTCATCAAACGGAGGATTGTTCTTAGCCGAATACCACAGCAAATCTGTGCCGGCATGTACGCCGAACTTTAATCCCTGAGCGTTGACATGCAGAACTGCAACACACAAAATAAACAATAAAATCTTTTTCATTTTTATTTATTATATTAATATTAGAAACTGTCGCAAAGGTATACAAACGCATACAAACCTGCAAACAGCGCGGACAAAACCAATTTTCGGTAATCACTGAAAATCAATAAGTTACATAAACAAAAGCGGACAAAATCACTTGATTTTGTCCGCTATATCAATAGTTTCTTTATCATTTCGCAGCTTGTTAAGTGCCCTGCTCCGCGTTTTACGATATGCTTCGTCCGAAAGACCAAGCATATACTTTATTATGTTTTCATCCTTACCCATATTGCGCAACACGCAAAACAGTTTCTCCTGAATGGTAAGTTTGCTGCCTTCAAGTTTCTCTATACGATGAACAAAAGTCATGTCTATAACCCTATAGCACTCTATAAGCGATTCGCGTTCGCTCTTGTTAAGTTGAGAAATATTCTCATTGCGCATCACGCTGTAAAGATAATGCAGTCCATGCTCTATTTCTTCGAAACGCGACAAATAGTCTTTCAGTTCATCCTTGCTTACCGAAAGTTTGCCGCTTAGCTCTGTTATAGCAGCCTGCTTTTCACCAATAATGGTCTTTAAAACCTCTGTCTTTTCTTTTATAGTCTTATCACCGTCTTCCTTTATCTTATTTATTCTTATCTGCATCTGCAGCAAATCGTTTTTCAATGCGCTTATCTGTGCGGCACGCTTACGCAGCCTTCGCCCGGAAACAACAAATGCTGAAAGCACCGACGTAATTACGACAAAACAAACAAAAACTATCATTGTCATTTTGCGCCTTGCAAAACGCCTGACAACCTCTTGGTCATATTTTTGCCATAAATCTGTTGCAAAGCTAGCATTAACAAGTCTGTTAACTACCGTAAATGCCGAATCGCGACGGCATTTCATAATATAAGCTTCCTTAAACTGTCCCTTTGCAGCATAATATTCGCTCAATGAATTGTAAAGCCATACATTAGATTTTGCGTTATCTGAAGACATCAGTACATTTACCAGCGAGAAGGCATCCTTCTCACGACCAGTCTTCAAATATAAATCAGCCAGCAGATTAAGTGAACGCCAGTCGCTACCGCCATAAAGCGACACATTTAGCATTTTCTTTGCAAACCTCATGTCGCCATGCCCAATATGCATCTGCATGAAAGCAATCTTGTTGTAAACATTATTCATACCAGGCACAAAACTGTCAGGTATACATTGTTCTGCCTTTGCCACATACGTCAGCATGCTGTCGCGCCGTCCGGCAAGTCTCATGGCAAGCGCCATGGCGTTATTTCCACGCATTCGCCACTCATTGCTGACAATGCCGGCCGATATTGTGTTAAGCATACGTGCATAGCGCAAAGCGTTTATTGTGTCATGTTGCTTCATGTTGAGCATGGCCAAATGCTCATATATGCGCATTGCCATGACAGAGTCTCTCACATCGTCAATCAGGCGTGCCGCCCTTATCAAATCACATTCCACATCATCAGGCGAAGCACCTTGCCTAAGCCTGATCATGCCCATATAAAGCCAACAGCGCTGCAACATGGACTTGTTGTCGGTATCTGCATAATAAGTGATGCTGCGTTTCAATGCAACCGAATCTGTGTTAACCACAAACCGACTAAGGACATACGACATAAGCATGTCGTAATAAGCAACATCTTCTTCAGAAGACAGGTCGAAAGTCGTCATCGAATACAATATATTATAGGCTGAATCCGGATTGTCTTCAGCCAGACTGTCAACAAGTCTGAGTGTTGACGACGAACGACCGCTATCGCAAGATGCGGCTATCGAAATTGCGGCTATTACAAAAAACGAACATTTTATCAAGCCTGATATTGTTTTCATGTCTTATATTTATTCTGTGTTGATTATAGCTGCGGAGTTACCAATTTGCAATGTCTGCCGTAGCTTCCACATTTTTCTCGACATCATCAGGAAGCGAAGGGAAGAAGTCAATGCCCGTGATGCGCTCCACCTCGTCTACGGTGTTAACGTATGAATCTTTTGGCCGGTTGCCTGAAGTATTCTTGTAGATAAAGCCTATTGCCTGCGGATCATCGCCCGTGCGCAGCACTACTTTGAAAAATGCCTCGGGCACAACCACCTTGTTCTTGCCTATTGTCTTGTGCTTACCTTTATATAATATAGGGCCGCAGACTATATACAGGTCGCCGTATTTCTTAGCCCATTTGCGGCATGCCATCTCCATCTCGTTCCAGTCGCCGCGGTTAAGATTGCCGTTCTGCGGACACATATTGGTAAAGAGGAACGACTCCTCCATGGCTTTCTTGCTCCATTTGTTGTCGGCAGCCGGACACATGTGGCCACGGTCGTAGCCCGAATTATAGTAGTCCCAGTCTGTTGCGCGCGGCTCCGGCACTTCCGTATCCTCTGCAAAGTCTACGCCCGAGCGCTTTGCGCTTCCCTCGGTGCGTTCAGCCGTAAGATGCCATGCCACCCAGTTCGGCAGCAGAGTGGTCTTGTTATACGATGCCACATACCCTGTGCGCTTCAGTATCTGCTCAGGTGTCCCCTTCGGTGATGTCTGCATAACCAGCTTGTCATCGGCTTCTGCAGCTCCGGCAGACGCATCGCATACCCCGGCCTCGCCGTCTTTCTGGTCAAGTTCCTCTACCAGCGCCTTGCCAGCCTCGCTGATAAGCGCCTTGTTATTCTTTGCCAAGTCGCACGAACACAGCGCGACGACCGCAATAAACAATAAAAAATAAGCTCTAAAGTTCTTCATATCATCTGCGAAGATAGCTATTTATACGGTTATAAACAAGAAAATCGGGCTGATTTTACAGCTTATGCTATAAGACCAGCCCGACTCTTTTTATTCTACGTCAGCTTAAACAGGCATGTTTACGCGTCCGTAGTTGTACATTTTCAAAACGTTCACACAATACTTGTTGAACTTCTTGTTGTCTAAAATCCTGTTAACAATCTTTTTCATAATCTTTTTACCTTTCCTATTTTTAATTTCTACCTGTAGGATGCATCTTCACATCCTTGTTATCCTTTTTCCTTTATTTCTAACGCAAAGGTAATACCATTTTCAGCATGTCAGAACGTTTTTGTCTATGAATTTGGCTTATAGTGCCTCTATTTTGACATGCGTCAAACAGGTTGATTTACATCAACGAAAATCTGACATAATGACACCTTATATAATAAAATGCAGCTTTTATTTGCTCATTATCCGCACTTATATTATTTTTGTAAAGCAATCAGAAAAGACATACACACATTTTGCATAACATAAACAAAACCGAAGCAAAAAGTATGAACAACAATGCCATATTGCTGCCCGAATGGGCAAATCAAAGCGCCATACAGCTGACATGGCCGCACGAAGGCACCGACTGGCGTGAGTATCTTGACGATATATGCGCAACATACGCCGAAATGGCTGACGCCATAACACGATATGAGAAACTGCTCGTGGTTGCCCCTGAACCGGAATTGGTGAAAAAGGAACTCAGCAAGAGACTGACAAGCTGTCAGTTGGACAATATAATATTCCATAAATGCCCCACAAACGACACATGGGCACGCGACCACGGATTCATAACACTTGGCGGCGACGGCACCTACACGCTGCTCGACTTCCGCTTTAACGGATGGGGCGACAAGTTTGAGGCCGCTCTTGACAACGCCATAAACCGCAGTCTGTACGACAATGGTGTCGTAGAAGGCACTTACACCGACCTTAACAGCTTTGTGCTGGAGGGCGGATCTATTGAGAGCGACGGACGCGGCACCGTGCTGACCACAAGTCAGTGTCTTCTGGCACCTCACCGCAACCAGCCGTTAACACGCAGCGAGATAGAGCTGAAACTGAAAAGTATGCTGCATGCCGAACGCATCTTATGGATAGACTACGGACATCTTGAAGGCGACGACACCGACGGCCACATAGACACACTGGTAAGAATAGCTCCCGACGACACCTTATTATATATAGGATGTGACGACAAGAGCGACAGCCACTATGACGACCTGAAACGCATGGAAGAACAGCTGAAAACGTTCCGTACAGCCGACGGCAAGCCATACAGACTGATGCGCCTGCCCATGCCTGCGGCAATATATGACGACGGCGACAGGCTTCCGGCCACTTACGCCAACTATGTGATAGTGAACGGCGCCGTGATTTATCCTACATACAATCAGCCTGACAACGATGCTGAGGCCGAAAGAGTAATTAAAGCGGCCTTCCCCGGCAGAGATGTCATAGGCATAGACAGCCGTACCGTTATACGTCAGCATGGCTCGCTGCACTGCTGTACGATGCAGCTCTACAGCAAAATAACGGAACAGAAACAATAAATCATCAAAGCATATACGGCTCATAAAATCCTGAATGTCAACACATAAGGCAGCAGCCGTAAATTAACTCAAACAAAACAACAGCAAAACAGAATGAAAACAGGAATAATTCAGCAGCATAACACAGCTGACAAGAGATACAACATGCAACGCCTTGCAGAAAGCATAAAGGCACTTGCATCTGAAGGAGCAGAACTGATAATATTGCAGGAGTTGCACAACTCGCTGTACTTCTGCCAAGTTGAGAACGTCAACAACTTCGACCTGGCAGAACCGATACCTGGTCCGTCGACCGAGTTTTTCGGCAGTCTGGCCAAAGAACTTGGAGTGGTAATCGTCACTTCGCTTTTTGAAAAACGTGCAGCAGGACTTTACCACAACACTGCCGTGGTGATAGAACGCGACGGAACTATAGCAGGCAAATACCGCAAGATGCACATTCCTGACGATCCTGCATATTACGAGAAATTTTATTTCACACCAGGCGACCTTGGTTTCCACCCCATCGACACATCTGTAGGACGTCTCGGCGTGCTCGTATGCTGGGATCAGTGGTATCCGGAAGCAGCCCGTCTGATGGCTCTTCAGGGCGCCGAAATGCTAATCTACCCCACAGCCATAGGCTTTGAAAGCTCTGACGAACCTGCAGAACAGCAGCGCCAACGCGAGGCATGGACAACAGTGCAGCGCGGACATGCCGTAGCCAACGGACTGCCTGTGGTTGCCGTAAACCGCGTGGGACACGAGACCGACCCGTCGGGAATGACCGGAGGTATCGAGTTCTGGGGCAGCTCATTCGTTGCCGGACCGCAGGGCGAACTGCTATACAGGGCATCAGACCATGAGGAAGAGCGCAAAGTAATAGACATCGACCTGGCACACAGCGAGCAGGTGCGCCGTTGGTGGCCGTTCCTTCGCGACCGCCGCATAGATAAATACACTGATATTGTGAAGCGCTTTATCGACTGAGACATCACATCATGGCATTAAAGCCCCAATCGGTTACTAGAATCCGGTCGGATTTTACTTCATATTGAGCGTATTTTTGTTTGATTTTTTGCAGACATGGCGGATTGTGTCAAGAAAAAGATAGCAAAAAGGCGCCGATATAAACAATAAGACGGGCAGAAAGCATGAATGCATAAAATAGATAAAACAGTATTCTGTCTAATTACCGGTTGAGGTTAAATTCATAATGTCCCATATGTCTCATTTGTCTCATAAATAATTAAAACAGCAATGGAAGGAATAATCTTAGGACTCCTCATCCCCCTGATGGGCACAATGTTAGGCTCAGGTTTCGTGTTTTTCATGAAGAAAGACATGCCCCCGCTGCTGCAGAAAGCCCTGCTTGGCTTTGCCTCAGGCGTTATGGTGGCAGCCTCGGTGTGGTCGCTTCTAATACCCAGCATGAATATGTGCAGCCATATGGACAAATGGTCTGTCATGCCTGCAGCTGTCGGTTTTCTGGCCGGCATAGGCTTCCTGCTGGCCATCGACTATATCACGCCACACCTTCATCTTGGCAAGTCTAAGCCCGAAGGACCGCGCAGTCATCTGTCACGCACGGCAATGCTGTCGCTAGCCGTCACCATACACAATCTTCCTGAAGGCATGGCTGTAGGCGTAGTACTTGCAGGAGCCATGCAGAGCGGAGCCGGTATAACGGCAGCCGCAGCCCTTGCAATGTCACTCGGTATCGCAATACAAAACATTCCCGAAGGCGCAATCATATCTATGCCCATGCGCGCAGAGGGCAACAGCCGCATGAAGTCGTTTCTTTTAGGCAGTCTCAGCGGAATAGTTGAGCCGTTAGGCGGACTTATTGTCATTCTGCTTGCCTCGATGATGACGCCCGTGTTGCCTTATCTTCTGGCCTTTGCGGCAGGAGCTATGATCTACGTTGTTGTCGAGGAGCTTATCCCCGAAGCCTCTGAAGGCGAACACTCCAACATAGGCGTAATTGGCTTTTCCGCCGGTTTTGTCCTCATGATGATTCTTGATGTCGTGCTGGGATAAGAGATGATAATTTAGAATTGAGAATGGAGGATGGAGAATTATGATTACTCTTGATGGATAGGAGTAATAAAACAAATCATAATTCTCCATCCTCCATTCTCCATTCTCAATTTTCTAAATAAGATTTAGAACATCAGCTACAATTTGTTCCTCGGTCAGATGGTTGTCGCGCAGCAGCTGCTCAACATCATATCTGTCGTAAAGAGCCTTACGCACGCCGAAACATATTGTCTTCATTTCCGATGGTCCGTAATAGCGGCTTATACGCTCTCCGAAGCCTCCGTCTATGCATCCGTCTTCTATCGTAACAACCAATTTGTGGTCTTTCTTCAGACCTTCAAGCATTTCTTCGTCAATGCCTGACACAAAACGGGGGTTGATAAGCGTGGCATTTATACCTTTACCGGCAAGCATCTCTACCACCTTCTGACCTTTCTGATAGAAGTCGCCAAGAGCAATCACGGCCACAGTGTCGCCCTTTTTATCCATCTTATACTTATTCAGCTGGCTGTAGTCCGTGTCATACTTCTCATCGCTATGTGCCACGAGAGCCTCCGGTATGCGTATTGCCACAGGATATTCAGTCTGCCTTATAGCCCAGTCTTCCATGGCAACAAACTCTTCGTATGTCGTCGGGGCAAGATAAACAAGATTAGGAATATGACTGAGCATAGGAATATCAAAGAAACAAATATGCGTTATGTCATTCATTCCGTAGACAGATGCGCCTACAACATTTATCACAGCAGCGTTTCCATTCACACAAAGATCCTGTGCAATCTGGTCATAGGTGCGCTGAATAAATGTGGCATAGGTCGTGTAAACAGGTCTTACGCCGCCTTTAGCCATACCGGAACTCAAAGCCACGGCTTCTTCCTCGGCAATGCCAACGTCGATATACTGGCGTCCCATCTGTTTTCTTATCTCCGGAGTAAAGCCAGCTCCGCCTGGAACGGCAGACACTACGGCAACCAACTTCGGATCGTTCTTTGCCTTCTCTGCAAGATATTGGCCTATAAGTGCCGGAAAATACTCCTCGCCATCACCTGCAGAAGCCTTCAGATTACCTGTCTCAAGGTCGAAAGGCATACTCCAGTGGAATCTTTCCTTGTTCTCTACTGCAGGCGCATAGCCATGTCCTTTCTCCGTATGAATGTGTACAACGACAGGGCGTTCGGCGTCCTTCACTTGCTTAAATGCGGCTATAAGCGAGGCTATGTCGTTGCCGTCCTCAACATAAACATAGTCGAGCCCCATAGCCTTAAAGAAGTTTAGTTCTGCTTTTCCGGCTGTATCACGCAGCAGCTTCAGGTTTCCATACAGTCCTCCGTGGTTCTCGGCAATAGACATCTCGTTGTCGTTAACCACTATTACCATGTTTGTACCTATCTCAGCGGCCATGTCAAAGCCCTCAAAGGCCTCGCCTCCACTCAGAGATCCGTCACCGATAACAGCCACTATATTCTCCTTTCCGCCCCGTATGTCGCGCGCTTTCTGCAATCCTGTAGCCAAAGCCACAGACGTAGAAGTGTGCCCTATCTCAAAACAGTCATATTCAGGCGACTCTTCCGGCGAACTGTATCCTGACACATCATCAAAGCGCTTGTTGTCTAAATATCCGTAAGCGCGGCCTGTAAGCATCTTATAAGGATAAACCTGATGAGACACATCGAACACGATTTTGTCCTCAGGAATGTCAAAAACATACACAAGTGCTATCGTCGCCTCTGTTATACCGAGGTTAGGGCCCACGTGACCTCCGTGATTGCTGACACGGTTAAGCACACCTTCACGAATTTCTCCGGCAAGGACATCGAGCTGCTCAATACCAAGTTTGCGGACATCCTGCGGACTATTAATTTTCTCTAAATACATAAATATATTTCCATTTATCTTATTTCAAAGGCAAAATTACAACAAACCCTACAAAAACAGGATAAACAAATTACATTAAAAAGTAAACATTCTACTCTTTCACACCATTCAGGCAGTAAACATTAAGCCATTCAAGACACCCAAGTTGGTGTGATGAATGGCCATTACCCCACTGCTGAACAGCCATAAAAGCAAGCCTGACAGCAGCATATTTCACATCTTACGCCTCAAATTTCACATTCAACTTTCAGTTCATACGAGGCGTTGCAGATTATTTCTCTCCGTCATTTTCAGGAGCCACATATTTGCCGTCAACCTTCAACGGCTCAACATGAAGCCCCACATGAGTATCTTCACCAAAATGCTCACGCAGTTTCTCTTCTATATCGCTTGCCCTTCTGTGGGCCTCATAAAGAGATATGTCTCCCGGCATACGCAGGTGCATCTCTATCGCAATGTTGTTTCCTATACGCCTTGTGCGCAGGTTATGTATTCCGCTCACGCCGATCTCACTTTCGGCAATGCTCTTTATCTCTTTCTCCACATCATCAGAAAGACTCTTTTCCAGCAGTTCATCAGATGCCTGACGAATCAGTGTCAGGGCTGTCTTGATGATGAACAGACTCACAACAACAGCTGCTATCGGGTCAAGCACGGCCCAACGGGAGCCCAGGAATATGGCTCCGCCAATACCCAAAGCCGTACCTATTGACGAGAAAGCATCGCTTCTATGATGCCATGCATTAGCTATGACAGCCTGAGAGTCGACAGCCTTGCCAACCTTAACAGTAAAACGATAAACCCACTCTTTTAGAACCACGCTGAGCACAGCGGCAATGAATGCCACATATCCGGGCTGCTGAAGCGGCTCACCATTAAGGGCCATTATGATTTTCTCCACTCCGCCATAGCAAATCATCACTCCCACAAAGAGCAAAGCCAGTCCGATGAGCGATGTTGCAAGAGTATCATACTTGCCGTGTCCATAATCGTGGTCGCTGTCCTGCGGTTTGTTGCTCAGCTTGACAAACAGCAGAACGACAATATCCGTTATCAAGTCTGACAATGAATGGACAGCATCGGCAATCATGGCGGCCGAATGTCCAAGTATTCCGAACACAAACTTCAGCACGACAAGAACAATGTTGACCACGCTTCCTAGCACAGTCACCTTGTAGATTTTCTTTTCACGCGTTTTCTTATCCATCATTTTTACCTGTAAACCAATATTTATAAAAACCGATAATTATTTTATCCTCAATATAAAGTTGACGCTTCCGCCGCCAGACTTTTGCCTGGCAGCAGAAACGTCACATAATATCATATATGCTGCGATCTCTTCATACACACCATAACATGCAGCCCGGCTTATTGCCGTTCCTCATGTTCTTTCTTGCCAAACTCCGGATCGATGTCGACAAATGCCGCGACAAGGAATGTGATGATACAAAGAATGACAACTATGATGAAGAACCACAGATAGCCCACAAGCTCCTGAAGATATCCTGCCACAAGTCCGGGCAGCATCATCGACAGCGCCATCAGCGCCGTACACAGTGCATAGTGAGACGTCTTATATTCCCCCTGACTATAATAAATAAGGTAGAGCATGTAAGCCGTAAAGCCGAAGCCATAGCCAAACTGCTCAATAAACACGCACACGTTGATAATAATGAAACTGTCGGGCATGGCGTAGCTCAGATAAACATAGACAAGGTCAGGCAGCGTTATGGCGCACACCATGGGCCACAGCCACTTCTTCAGTCCGTCGCGTCCGGCAGCCATTCCTCCTAAAATTCCTCCGAGCGTAAGTCCTATTATGCCAACCGTTCCCTGCACAAAGCCATATTCCTGAGGTGAAAGTCCCAGTCCGCCATTGCTTCCGCTGTCGATAAGAAACAGCGAAGAAACCTTCGCCAAAAGTCCTTCGGGCATACGGTAAAAGAGCATGAACAGGAAAGCTATGAGCACCTGTTTTGCCGGCATCTTGGTGAAAAACGTCTTTACAGACAACACCAGCTTTGTCCACACCTCACGTGCACCGGCATTGCGCAGTCCGCGGTCTGACACAGGGCACGGCAACACCAGACTATGCCACAGCCACAAGGCTATAAACAAGCCCGTAACGCCATAGAACATAAGGCTCCACGAATACTTTATGCTGTTGCGGAAAAGCACCTGCAAGTTGCCTGCAATCATCACAAGAACGCCCTGTCCGAATATTGTCGCAAACCTGTAGAACGTACTTCTGATACCTACAAACCACGCCTGTTTATGCTGGTCCATGCCGAGCATATAGAAGCCGTCGGCCGCTATGTCGTGCGTAGCACTGCTGAACGCCATCACCCAAAAGAAGAACAACGTGCCCTGAAGCCAGAAACTGGTGGGAATGGTGAACGCCACGCCGCCAAAAGCCGCACCGATGAGCAGCTGCATGGTGATTATCCACCAGCGCTTGGTCTTGACAATATCTACAAACGGACTCCAAAGCGGCTTTATTACCCAGGGCAGATACAGCCACGAGGTGTAGAACGTAATCTCTGCGTTTGTCAGTCCGAGCTGCTTATACAGGATAAGCGAAATCGTCATCACGGCCACATAAGGCAGTCCCTCGGCAAAATATAGTGTAGGAACCCAGCTCCAGGGGTTCCTGCTCAACTTCTTACCAGAATTCATTTTCTTGTTCAAAGTTTTATGTTAACCATATATTTTTCTTATTTCTGCACCGCGGTAGTAGTGCAGAAGTATCTCATCATACTTATATCCGCGCTCGCCCATCACGGCAGCACCGATCTGACAGAGGCCTACTCCGTGGCCCCAGCCTGCACCTGTAAGCACAAAACGCTGCGGCACGCCGTTGCTGATGTCTGCCTTGTCAACGACAAACGCACTGCTGTAAAGATGGCTCTCGCTCAGCACGCGCCTTATTTCAAGCTCCTTGCCGATGGTGAACGAGCCCTTCGTGCCCACAATCTTCAGTTTCCATATACGTCCGCTCTTTCCGCGGGCAACAGGCTGCAGGTCTACAATATCACCGAGATCCAGTTTCAACTTGGCAGCAATAAGTCCTGCCAGCTGCTCCTGTGTGTACTCCACCTTCCAGCGGTAGAAGTCGGCAGTCTCCTGGTCATAGTCGTTGAGCACCTGCGACAGAATCTTCTTGTCGTGCGTGTTGCAGAAAGCTTCGCCGTTGCCTCTTATCCATGCCTCAGCCTCATCTTCATTCGTCAGGTCGGGCAGCACGGCTCCGCCTGAAGCATTGTCGCGCAGAGCCACCAGATATGGCTGCGGCGTGTCCTCCCAGCAATACTGATACTCCTCGGTTATGCCGCCGCAGCATTTGCTGAAACGGGCATCGCAGATGTCCTCACCCGACATCAGTATCTGTCCACGAGTCTCACTCACGGCCTGCTCCACATGCCTGTTCTTGGCTTTGGTTATGCCCTGATAGCGCTGACAATGGTCGTCGGCACACACGTCGAATATGGTATGGTCGTCGCGGTCGTACCAGCGTATCAGCTCGTCGTCTTTCTTTATGAACGAGAAGAATCCGTTGCCTCCGCTGCTCTGACGCTTGCGGCGCTCCATCTGTGCCAGCAGCCAGCTGCGCGATATTACGGCATGAGCCTTGAGGAACTCAAGCGACGAAGTGGCCTTCATCTCACTCGAGATGACGCTTATCAGATAGTTTTCCACTGGCAGACGGTTGATGGCACATATCTTGTCGGCCTCAACTACTATTTTCAGCGTGCCCTGGAATGTCTGTGTCTCCTTGCGCTCCCAATGGAAGTTTACTCCAATGGTTACGTCGCTCAGCGAGAACGACGCGTCCTTGTCACAAGGCGTAAACGTAAGTTCACGGTAAAGATTGCCGTTCCACAGGATGCCTCCCTCTGAGAACGACACCTGCTGCGGTCCCGTGATAACCTCGCCCTTTGCCATATACTCGCCGTTGAGCGAGAAACAGATGCTCTCGGCACTTACAATGCCTACATGCACCTCTGGCTCAACATGCTTGTAAAACCTTGCGCCCGGAGCCTCGCCACAATGTGCCGATGCCTTTATCTTAGCCACAACCTCACACATTTCGTCATCCGTGATGGCCACCTCGCGCAATATGCCTTCGGCCTGTTCTGCCGTCAGCCGCTCAAAGTCTTCTCTTCGCGGCGTTATTATCAGTCCTGCCATGTCGAGCGCGCCTGGACTGACAAGCATCTTGGCGTCGCCGTCTGCCGAATAGCAGTCGGGTCTGTGCTTGCGGCGCGGAAATACCACCGTCAGCCACTGGCCTGCAGACATCCAGCTCACTACATTCATCATCGGCTCTATGTCGCCGTCGTGCATAGGCAAAGCATTGTACACACAGCGGAAGAGTCTCTCGTCGGCCTCGGCATTGCGGCTCCTTATCAGCAAGGCCGGACATGCCCAGCTGTTGATGACTGATATGTCGTTGTCGGCGTCGAGCGCATGCACCACCGTTATGTCGCGCACCAGTCTCGACCATGATGCCTGCAGGGGCACCTTGCCGCTCGTTCCGGCCTGGAAGTGCATGTGGTCAGGAGCAGAGGCTCCGCACTTCGGACCGTTATAGAACACCATAATGTCGGGATTCTGCGTCAGTATGGCGTGCATCTCTCCGTAATATTCGAGTATGTGCTGCGGCTGATGCTTCACTGCCGGCAGCGTGAAGTGTACGGGAAGTATGGGATATGGATTAACCAATATGTCGAAGTTGTCGTCAAAGCGCTTTATCTGCTGCTCCTGCGGACGGTTCTCCTTGCACAGGAAGCATGGGCGCTTGCTTATCGAGGCCTTGTCTATCGAAGCTCCGGTTGACACCATGCGGGCAGGGTTAAACTGTGCCACGAGGGGCATTCCGCCGTCGCTAAGGTCGCGCGTGAGCACCTCCTGCAGGTCTCTGAAGTTGTGGCGTGCCAGGCTCCACGTCTCTATCTGTCTGTTGAAGAAGCGATAGAGCGAACTGTCTGCCATCATGTCTGCCTTGCCGGCTGTCATCTGCTGACGTGCCAACAGCTCCATGGTGCGCAGGCGGTCTTTATACAGGTTGTTGGCGTTGACCTTGTCTACGGTCAGCGCAGCGTCGCTGTTGCCGCCCCAACGGCGGCACAGATACAGTTCGGTGAATATTCTGCCTATCTTATAGCGCCTGCTGAAGGCCAGTCCGGCAGCATAGTCTTCGCCGTAGCTTGTGTTCGGGAAGCGTATCTGCCTGAGCAGCGGCGTGAAGAACGCGCGCGGCGCTCCCAGTCCGTTGATGCGCAGGGCGTTGTTGCATCCGTTGTCGTCGGTCCATTCTGCATGACTTATAAGTCCCGGCGGCAGCGTGTTAAGGTCGAAGTCGCACATACGGTAGCTGCCTACAATCATGGCGGCACGCTGCCTGTAGAACTCGTCGACAATAGTCTGCAGCGTGTTTTCCGACGAATAGAGGTCGTCGCTGTCGAGCTGCACGGCAAAGCGTCCGCACCGCTCGTCGTCTATGGCAAGGTTCCAGCATCCGCCAATGCCAAGGTCTGTGCGCTGCGGCACGATGTGTATCAGAGGAGCACGCCCGTCGCTCTTTGCGGCATACTGCTCCAGCAGCTTCGTAGTGTTGTCGGTCGAATGGTTGTCAACGACGATGACGTTGAACGGAAAACTTGTTTTCTGCGACAGCGCGCTGTCAACGGCATCGCATATTGTCTTTTCACGGTTGCGCACGGGTATCACCACAGACGCCTCGTATTCGAAGTCCTGCTCGTTGAAGTCGGGCTCACGATAGAGCGATGTGTCGATTAGGGCGCCAACGGCCTTCAGGTGTGCCGTAACGGCCTGCTCCATCTCTATCTGCACCTCACGGTTGGCAGGGTTGACATAGTCAAACTGCTTGACACCGCTGGCCCTGAGGTCTCTCTCCTCTTCTGTGTACAGCAGCTCGTTGATATGGAACAGGCGTCCGCAACGGCTGAGATAGAGCCACAGTTCATACCATCCTGCAAATCTGTATGCCGACTCTTCAACGTCGCGCGCAAACCTGTTGAGCAGCGTGCCTTTGATCATCACCACGCTGCCGAAGTCGAAGTCGTCGCGCAGACTGCCTTCCTGCCAGTCTATCACGGGGTGTGGCTTTGGTTCGCCGTTCTCTACCGATATGCGGTCGCTGTACACCATCGACGCGTCGGTCTCGGCTGCCACACGCATCATGCGCTGTATTGAATACTGCCCAAGACTTACGGGCACGGTCTTCAGGAATACCAGTGCATAGTCGGCCATGCAGCTCTCGGCTATTGCGTGCATTGCCGATGCCGACAGCAGGCCGTCGACGGCAATAAACGAGCAGTTTTCGGGCACGGGTGTGCTCATAGCCATATCTTGTGTAACCATCAGGTTTATATGCCGTATCATGCGGCTGCCTTTAAGCTGACGCAGGGTGTTGGCCACCGCACTGATGTCAGCGCAAGGCAAGAAGCAGTCTATTGTTCCTCTCATTTCTGTTTTTTCATAAATTGTTACGCCGCGCCTGCCGCTCCATGCCGCCACACGCGGAGGCACGCAACAAAGCCACGGCGACTCGTAATTATATTGACATGCAAAAGTACACAAAAATCCTGACAACTCGGTTGCATTTACCCGAAAATAGACATGGCACAAAATCAAAATCAGCAAAAAAGATGACGGCAATATCCACCAACACATTTTCACCTTACGCAACAATGCCTCATGACTTGCCCCTGCGTCCGTTTCAACGGATAACGGCAAGGATATTGCATCTCACGAAATGACGCGCCAATCCTTTTACCTTTATTAACAAAATATGCATTTTAGTACCTACAATTTTAACTTTTCATTTTTCATATTTTAGCAAAATACATCTGCCCCAAACTGCCCTTACACCACAACTTCAGGCATATCAGCATGCAGCCTGTGGTTTTTCGTATTGCAAAAGGTATGCTCTTGTAGCACGAAAGACCGCCTTTTGCATAGCCGTTTGATACCTATTGGTGTCCAAAACCGCCTTAATCAGAGGCTAAAAGGACACAAAATGGATACAAAAGAAGCCGTAAAAACACTGCCGCACAAGCTATCCCAAGCATCAATTTTGCATACCTATCTGACTGTCAGCATCTTGCAAATAACGGCATAAAACGGGCATTTCTCGCCGGAAACTTTACTCCGTTTAGGAATAATGCTACTTTCAAACTTTTTAAGTTAAATAAAACCATACCGATTTAACCTACATTAACCATAAAACATTACACCATCAAACCCTATATATACATTGCCAACCGCCGGCATTACAGCCAAAACTCAGCCGTACCCTTCGCGTTTCCGCATACCGAAGGCCTGCATAACGCCGGCATGCAACGATATGGCAACACATTTATAATAAAGAAAAAACATTAAACATCCCGATTATCTCACTTTTTTTAGCTAACTTTGTCGGCCGTAAACAAAGAATTTTTGAGATGGAACAAAGCACTACACCGTTATTGGGATTAACACTTAACGAACTTAAAGATGTTGCCAAAGCCATGGGCATGCCGGCTTTTGCAGGGGCTCAGATGGCCAAATGGCTATATACTCAGCACGTAAGCTCAATCGACGACATGCTGAACATCTCGAAAGCTAACCGCGAAAAGCTGAAACAGCACTACCGCATAGGATGCCTGCCGCCGGCCGACTGCCAGAAGTCTGTTGACGGAACGATAAAATATCTGTTCCCGACAGAGAGCGGTAAGTTTGTCGAGACGGTTTACATACCCGACAAAGACCGCGCCACGCTTTGCGTGTCGTCGCAGGTGGGATGCAAGATGAACTGCCTGTTCTGCCAGACCGGCAAGCAGGGCTTTGAGGGCAGCCTCACAGCCACCGACATACTTAATCAGATATACTCGCTGCCTGAGCGCGACAAGCTGACAAACATCGTGTTTATGGGCCAGGGCGAGCCTATGGACAACCTCGACAACGTGCTCAGGGCTACAGAGATTCTCACAGCCGACTACGGCTACGCATGGAGCCCCAAGCGTATCACGGTGAGCAGCGTAGGCGTAAAGAACAAGCTGAAAAGGTTTATCGAAGAGAGCGAATGTCATGTGGCAATAAGCCTCCACTCCCCTGTCCACGAGCAGCGCGCCATGCTCATGCCTGCCGAAAAGGGCATGCCTATCGCAGATGTCGTTGAACTGCTGCGCAACTACGACTTCAGTCATCAGCGCCGCCTGTCGTTCGAATATATCGTCTTCGGCGGACTCAACGACTCCATGGTGTTCGCCAAGGAGATTATCCACCTGCTCAGGGGGCTCGACTGCCGCATCAACCTCATAAGATTCCATCAGATACCGGGCGTTGACCTCCACGGAGCCGACGACGCCACAATGGAGAAGCTGCGCGACTATCTTACGTCTCACGGCGTGTTCACAACAATAAGGGCAAGTCGCGGACAGGACATCTATGCTGCCTGCGGACTGCTCAGCACGGCAAGGAAGGAGAGTCAGGATAAGTGACAAAGTGTCTGCGGCTATTGCTCCTGACGGCCATCGTGGCCTTATGCTCATGCAGCGGCGGCCCGCAGTCGCTGTTGCCAAAGAGCGGCGGACGGCCTTACGAGGTTCTGCTCGTGGCTTCCGACAGGCGTTGCGCAGCCGTAGTAGACAGCGTCCTGACGCAGGACATGCCTTCGCTGCCACAGCGCGAGCCGATGTTCGACGTGTCGCTGATAGACACCACACGCTTTAACCAGACCACACGGCTGGCGCGCTGCATAGTAATAGTAACCGTCAATCCGGCGGTGTTCACGTCGACACGCATAAGATACGAGAAAAACGTATGGGCAAGACCGCAGCTCGTGGTATATGTCAACACACCGTCGGCATCACAGCTCAGCCAATATATGGCAAAGGCTGGCCACCGGCTCACAAGTCTGCTGACAAGGGCAGAAATAAACACGGCAATATCAACGCTGCGCGCCGGAAGCAACCGCAAGGCCGAGAGCAGCATTAGGCGTATGTTCGGATGGAACATGCGCATACCTGCCGAAATGAAGGCGGGCAAGACGGGACGCAACTTTATATGGCTTTCGGACAACAGGCCCGACCGCATGCGAAACATCTGCGTCTACTCATACAGCGGCACCACTCTCGACGCACACCGTGCCCTGGCTGCGCGCGACAGCGTCATGAGACTTAACATACCGGGCGAACTCGACGGCATGTATATGCAGACAACTCCCGGAAGCGTGACGGCAGGACGGGCAACAGAAGACGGATGCACCGTGATGATAAGCCGCGGACTGTGGGAGATGCGCAACGACGCCATGGGCGGACCGTTTGTGTCGCTCTCTACAGTCGACTCAGTCAACAGCCGCATCATAGTGGCAGAGGCTTTTGTCTATGCGCCGGGCACCAACAAGCGCAACCTGATAAGGAGTGCCGAGGCTGCACTATACACTCTAGGCAGGCACGCCGCCAACGGCAGTAACAGTAAAGGCAGCCGGCAGCCCGACTGACATAAGGTTAAGAAAGAAACAGATATAACAAACATATACGAATATGGAAAACAGAAAACTACGCGTTGCCATAACGCACGGAGATACTAACGGCATAGGGTATGAAATAATATTCAAGACATTCTCTGAGCCGGCCATGCTTGAATTATGCACACCTATCATCTACGGCTCGCCCAAGGTGGCAGCCTATCACCGCAATGCTCTCGGCATTCAGGGCAACTTCACCATAATCAACTCGGCTGCCGAAGCCCACAACAACAAGGTGAATCTGCTCACCACTTTCGACCAGGAGATAAAGGTTGACCTTGGCAATCCGTCTAAAGAGGCAGGCATGGCATCGCTCGCAGCTCTCGAAAAGGCAATGGCCGACTACAAGGAGGGACTGTTCGACGTGCTCGTAACGGCACCTATCAACAAGAACAACATACAGAGCGACGACTTCCATTTCTGCGGCCACACCGAATATATCGAGGAGCGTGCAGGCAATGGCGACAAGGCTCTCATGATATTGCTCAACGACATGCTGCGCGTGGCTCTTGTAACCACACACCTCCCCATCAGAGACGTTGCTGCGGCTATAACCAAAGAGAGCATCATAGAGAAGGCAACGATATTCCACAATTCGCTGAAACGCGACTTCCGAATCTCTAACCCGCGCATCGCCGTGCTGGCGCTCAATCCTCATGCAGGCGACGACGGACTGCTGGGACGCGAGGAGCAGGAGGTTATCATACCGGCCATCAAGGAGCTGTCTGACAACGGCATACGTGCCTTCGGACCATACGCAGCCGACGGCTTCTTCGGACATGAGAGCTACACTGCATTCGACGGCGTACTGGCAATGTATCACGACCAGGGCCTGGCTCCGTTCAAGTGTCTCGACCTCGGCAACGGCGTCAACTTCACAGCCGGACTGCCTATCGTGCGCACATCGCCCGACCACGGCACGGCTTACGACATTGCAGGCAAGAACATGGCAGACGAAAGCTCTTTCAGAAATGCCATATACCTCGCACTCGACGTCTTCCGCAACCGCATCGAATATGACGAGCCTTTCAGCAATCCGCTGAAGAAGCTCTATCACGAGAAGCGTGACGACAGCGAGAAGGCACGATTCTCTATAAACAAGTTTAAGGAACAGGACAATAGCGGCGACGACAAAAACGCCAAAGAGGAATAACTTCAGGTGAGACATCTTGATTCGGCATGGCTGGCAGCTTGACTTTAGCGCAGAGCATGGACACTGACAAACAGATGACCAGCCCCGAAAATCTGCAAAAATAAGTCATAAAGGCGACGGCATCGCCTTTATGACGACAGAAAGACAGGCTGCAGACGCAAGGACAGGCATCCGGCTGCGCTCCGGCATGGCCGTGCTTAACATAAACTCACTTATAATAAACCGCATCGTCTGATTACACAGTGCGATGAAATGCCTGGCGGGCAATATAAAAGATTAAATATGAAAAAGAAATATCAGAACGCATTTTTTGTGTTCGGAATAGTTGTGCTCATCATCATGATAACACAACTCGACTTCAAACAGGTGTGGGACGGCCTTCAGCATGCCGGCTACTGGTTTTTCGCCGTTGTGGCCTTATGGGCCTTTCTGTATATATTCAATACCGCCACATGGTATATTATAATAAGGAGCGGCTCTGACGAGAAGCCCAAGATCAACTTCTGGTGGCTCTACAAGATTACCGTTTCGGGCTTTGCCCTCAACTACGCCACGCCCGGCGGACTCATGGGCGGCGAGCCTTACCGCGTGATGTCCTTGTCGCCTAAGATAGGCACAGAGCGTGCCTCGTCGTCGGTCATACTTTATGCCATGACCCACATATTCAGCCATTTTCTGTTCTGGCTGCTCTCCATCCTGCTCTTTCTGCTCACCGAGAAGGCAAACTTCGTAACGGGCATTGTCCTTGCGCTCTCAGGCGCATTCTGCATCCTCGGCGTATGGTTCTTCATCAAAGGCTATCAGAAGGGCATGGCCGTAAGGATAATGAACCTGATAAAGCACATCCCGGGCATAAAGAAACGCTCGCGCAACTTTATCGACAAGCATAAGGAACAGCTCGACACCATCGACCGCCAGATTGCGGCACTTCACCGTCAGAACAAGAAGTCGTTTGTCTCTGCCGTAATGCTAGAGCTTGTCTGCCGCTTCCTTTCTGCATTCGAGATTCTTTTTGTACTGCGCGTCCTCACACCAGATGTCAGCTTTGCCCCATGCGTGCTTATCCTGGCCTTCACCAGTCTTTTCGCCAACCTTCTGTTCTTCATTCCCCTTCAGCTCGGCGGCCGTGAGGGCGGCTTCATCATGTCCACCGCCAGTCTCGCCATGTCTGCCAGTGCCGGCATCTTCGTAGCCCTTATAGTGCGCATCCGCGAACTCATCTGGACCGCAATAGGACTGCTTTTAATAAAGCTCGAGAAGAAGAACACAGGAGAAGCCGTAAGCGAGAAATCAAGCAACAATAGCCCGGCTTTTTAAGTGAAAAACGAAAAGTGAAGAGCGAAAAATCCAATTGCTTTGTTGGGTATTATCATTTGGAGTTAGAGTAGTTAAAGTAGTTATAGTAGTTAAAGTCATATGCCTTGTGGATTTTTTCAATGTGTTACGATCGATAATAATCAACAAGACTAATGTGCCGGCGGATCTGCAATTGTCGTGCAAGTGAGAGCAGAAGCAAATTATATTTGGTTATGCCGAGTGCAGCCGACAATCAATAGAATTAATCTGCCGGAATTAAATATAAGAACCGAAGGTCAGCGCAGCTAATTTCCTGATCCGCTAAAAACACCGCTGATTTACGAAGTGAATAATGAAAAATCCAATGATAATTTTGCATTAAAAATATAAGGCGATGTCAAATAGGAAGTAATCAGATTGCAAATCTTTATAATCAATTCCGGAGTTATGATGTAATGCCACATAGGAAGTAATCGGATTGAAAAATCCTTATATTAAATTCCGGCGGAGCGCAGATCCGCCGGCACATTAGCCCTGTTGATTATCATTTTCGTAAAATAAGTGAGTTAAGCTAATCCGAAAGCAAGCACAATAGCGAACGTAGTGCGTGTACTTCACCGATTATTGTCAATTGTATTACATTGAAAAGAATCAACAAGGCATATGACTCTAACTCCTAGCTCACCTTAGTGAGCGATAACTACTATAACTCCTTTAACTACTCTAACTACCGACAATCCCCCTCAAAACACGTGATATAACTAAAATTACATTAAAAATGCAATGCATCGGTGTTATATAAAATAAATTATGTAACTTTGCAGAATAAATGAACACTTCTGAATTACAGAAAGTAAAACAGCGTTATAATATCGTCGGCAACTGCGACGGATTAAACCGCGCCATCGATGTGGCCATGCAGGTCGCACCGACAGATCTCTCTGTACTCATAATCGGCGAAAGCGGTGTGGGTAAAGAGATTATTCCACGTATAATACACGACAACTCTCCGCGACGCCGCGAGAAATATTTTGCCATCAACTGCGGATCTATCCCCGAAGGCACGATAGACAGCGAACTGTTCGGCCATGAGAAAGGCTCATTCACCGGCGCCATCGGCGAAAGCGAAGGCTACTTCGGCGTTGCCAACAAGGGCACAATATTCCTCGACGAGGTTGGCGAGCTGCCAATGGCCACACAGGCACGACTGCTCCGCGTTCTCGAAACAGGCGAATACATACGCGTGGGAGGACAGAAGATAATGAAGACAGACGTCAGAATTGTCGCTGCCACCAACGTCAACATGCGCAAGGCCATCAGCGAAGGCCGTTTCCGCGAAGATCTGTATTACAGGCTCAACACCATTCCAATACAGATACCGCCGCTGCGCGACCGCGGCGAAGACATTCTGCTGCTGTTCCGCCTCTTTGCCATGCAGATGGCCGAGAAATATCATCTGCCCAAAATAACCCTTTCTGACGAGGCCAAATATATAATGCTTAAATATAAGTGGCCCGGCAACGTAAGACAACTGAAGAACATCACAGAACAGATGTCCGTGTTAAGTCAGGAACGCGAAATAAGCGGCGAGGCAATACACAAGTTCATCCCTGAGGACGCCGAGAGCACACAGCTGGCAACGATAAGCTCGCCCGGAAGCCACTCTTACGAGAGCGAACGCGAGATTTTATATAAGATTCTTTATGAGCTACGCGGCAACGTAAGCGACCTGCGCCGCGACATGAACAGTCTGCGCAAACAGCTCGACGCTGCACGCAGCGCCACGGTAGACACGTCAGCCTCTAACCTGCCGTCTATCATTACAGACCAGCCGTCGGCAACCATCAGCTCACCCGCACGCACAGCGGCACCGACCGTACAAGACGCCGTGGCTGAAGAGATATCTGAGCCCGAAAGTCTTAATCTTGAAGACATAGGACGTCAGATGGTTGAAAAGGCTCTTGAACGCAATGGCGGCAACCGCAAGAAGGCGGCTCAGGAACTTGGCATTTCCGACAGAACATTATACAGAAGAATAAAGCAGTACGGACTGGAGAAATAATGTCCTACGGCCAACGATATGACAAGAAGCTCATATTAAGCAACAAACATTTACAAAGCGGCAACAAACAACTTATGCGAATCAATCATATAAAGACAGCACTATTAACCGTCATGATGCTACTGCTGGTGTCATGCAGCGTGTCATATAAGTTCAACGGAGCAAGTATCGACTACACCAAGACCAAGACAATACAGATAGCCGACTTCCCCATCCGCTCAAGCTACGTATGGGCTCCTATGGCCAGCATCTTCAACAACCAGCTTAAGGACGTGTTCGCCAACCACACACGCCTCATTCAGGTAAAGCGCAACGGCGACATGAAGATTGAAGGCGAAATAACGCAATATTCGCAGCGCAACAAGGCCGTAACGGCTGAAGGTACATCGGCACAGGCAGAGCTGTCGATGACGGTGAACGTAAGGTTTACCAACAATGCCAACCACAGCGAGGACTTCGAAAAGCAGTTCACTGCCACGTCTACATTCGAGACTACACAGTCGCTCAACTCTGTTCAGGAAGAACTCGTAACACAGATGGTTGAAGACATCACAGATCAGATATTCAACGCTACAGTAGCAAACTGGTAACAAGCAGACCATATGAACATAGACCTCGAGCAGCTAATAAGGCATCCGGAACAGATGGACAAGGAAACGCTCTACGACTTGCGTTCCCTCCTTGCTCTGTATCCCTATTACCAGCCGGCCCGTTTGCTGTTACTGCAAAACCTGTATCTTCTTCACGACCCTTCGTTCGACGAGGAGCTGCGCCGCTCTGCCGTCTACATCACCGACCGCAAGGTGGTGTTCAATCTCGTGGAGGCTGCACACTACAAGCTGCGCACCACACAGCAGGAGAAGAAGACTGAGAAAGACAATAAAAAAGAGGCCGAAGGCGGCAACAGAACCATATCGCTCATAGAGCAGTTTCTCGACACCATACCCGAAGACAAGAAGGAAGAGGAAAACAAGGAGCGCAAAAAGAAGCGCAAGCCCACACCTGCCGACGCTGCCATCGACTATGTGGCCTATCTGCTTGATACTGAAGGCGACACAGACGACACACAGCAGCCCGTCATGAAGGGACAAGACCTCATAGACAACTTCATCAACAACGAGAACGGAAAAATAGAACTGAAGGACGAGCCCGAGTATGTGCCTGAAATAGAGGACAACGACAAAAAAGAGGGCGACGAGAACTATTTTACCGAGACTTTGGCGCAAATTTACATAAAACAAGGCCGATATTCAAAGGCATTGGAAATTATTAAGCGTTTAAATTTGAATTATCCAAAAAAAAATGCTTACTTTGCAGACCAAATCCGATTTTTGGAAAAACTGATAATAAATAATAAATATAAATAAAAGAAAATGTATACATTATTCGTAATCTTAATCGTGCTGGCAGCACTGCTCATGATAGGCATCGTGCTGATCCAGGAGTCTAAAGGAGGAGGACTTGCGTCAAACTTCTCATCATCAAACCAGATCATGGGTGTGCGCAAGACCACTGATTTCATTGAGAAAACAACATGGGGACTTGCAATAGCCATGGTTGTTCTCAGCGTTGTATGCGCTTATGTTGCTCCTAAGGCAACAACATCTGAGAGTGTTATCGAGAAGGCTGCAACAGAACAGCAGCAGACTAACCCGACAAACCTTCCCGGATTTGGCGCTAGCCAGACACAGAAGGCAGCTCCGGCTAAGGCTGGTAACAATGCTCAGAAAGCTGACCAAAAAGCAGCTCCTGCAGCGCCTCAGGCTCCTAAAACACCGGCAAATTAAACAAAAAGCAAAAAAAATACGGGATTTATTTGGTAGTTTAAAATAAATCCCGTACCTTTGCACTCGCTTTAAGACATTAAGCAACTAACACGGTGGATGTAGTTCAGTTGGTTAGAGCGTCAGATTGTGGTTCTGAATGTCGTGGGTTCGAGCCCCACCCTCCACCCAAAACGGAATTCCTAAACGGAGTTCCGTTTTTTGTTATTAGAGGTTGAAGTAATTCATAATTGGATTAAACCGAACGACATTTCATAATTAGCTGCGCTGAACCACGTTCCACAATTAGCAAACACAGAACTGGATTTCATAATTGGATTAAGCAAAACCACGTTGCATAAGCACTACGTTTGCTAATGTGCCGGCGGATCTGTGCTCCGCCGGAATTGAGTATAAAGATTTGCAATCTGATTACTTCCTGTTTGACTTCACCTTATATCTTTAATGCAAACTTAGCATTAGATTTTTCATTACTC
>NZ_HF986763.1:0-857 GCF_000431195.1 Prevotella sp. CAG:255
TCCAACTACGTGAAGTCAGACCTTGGGCTGAGCGACTCCGTCGCCAACGTGTTCCCCTCGCTGGTGTTCTTCTGGTTCCTTATCTTCTCAGTGCCCACGGGCATGCTTATGAACCGCATCGGGCGCAAGAACACGGTGCTTCTGTCTCTTGCCGTGACTGCCGTGTCGCTCGTTCTTCCGCTCTTCGGCGAGAGCTTCGCCATAATGCTTCTGTCGTTCTCATTGCTCGGCATAGGCAACACCCTGATGCAGACATCGCTCAACCCGCTGATCTCGACCGTAATCCGCGGCGATAACCTTGCCAGCACCCTAACGTTCGGTCAGTTCATCAAGGCCATCGCCTCTTTCCTCGCCCCCTACATAGCCATGTGGGGCGCCACTGGCGTGCTTCCTTCTCTCGGCATGGGCTGGCGCGTTCTGTTCCTGGTATACTTCGTTGCAGGCGTGCTTGCCACGCTCCTTCTGCTGGTAACCCCCATTAAGGAAGAAGCTCCGGCAGGCAAAGTTTCGGGCTTCGGCGACTGTCTCCGCCTTCTCGGCAAGCCCATCGTCCTTCTGTCCTTCCTTGGCATTATGTGCCATGTAGGCATCGACGTCGGCACCAACACCACAGCGCCCAAGCTCCTTATAGAGCGTCTTGGTATGAGCCTTAACGACGCCGCCTTCGCCACGAGCCTCTACTTCATCTTCCGTACGGCAGGCTGCCTGACAGGCTCGTTCTTCCTCCGCGTTATGAACAACCGCGTGTTCTTCGCCATAAGCGTTGTAATGATGGCTTTGAGCATGTGCGGCATGTTCTTCGGCACGTCGAAGGCCGTGCTCTACACTGCGATAGCGCTTGTAGGCTACGGCAACTC
>NZ_HF986764.1:0-22078 GCF_000431195.1 Prevotella sp. CAG:255
GAGTCGCCACCATGACGACTCCAGGATAGTTCTTGCAATCAGTATAGGCGTAGCCATGTTGCTGAAGGGTTGCTCCTCAGCAGAACCCGTCCCTCGTCCAGCTACAACATAAAATTCACTTTTTTGATATGAAATACAAAATTGTCTGTTAACTTTGCATCATCACTTCTAAGGCAAACTTGCATCAGACACACTCAGTGAAACACTATCCCGTGAAAAGACCATCTTTCTTTCACTTGTGGAGATTGAGAAGAAATGGACACAGCCTATTCATAACTGGGGATTGATTATGAATCAGTTTATACTAATTTTTGAAAACAGAATCCAGATATAAGAAGTAACTTACAACTGAATCCTGTTTACATTTACACAAAATTTGGGACTGTGTCCTCAAATTTGAGTAAAGGCCTATTGTTTTATGTCTTTGATACATCAGGATATAGAATTTGCTAACAATTTTTTATAGGCCTTCTCTTATAAAATCAAATGATTCAAATATGTCTTCCTTTGATGCTGTGAAATTAATTTTTACTTTTCCAATATTTTCTAACAATGTAAAATTAATAGTATTAGCTGTATTTTTTTTATCATGTTTCATGAGTTCGTATAAGACTTCGTAATCGTCACAACTAAAATCATAAATTCCATAAATATGTTTTATGTAACTAACCGTCTGACGCATCTTTTCAATCGGGAATCCCACCTTAATTGTACAAAGATAAAGTTCACAAATCATACCATAGGCAACAGCATAGCCATGCAATATCGGAGATTGTTTTATCATTGAAAGTGATTCAAATGCATGACCTATCGTGTGCCCGAAATTAAGCGCTTTTCGCATACCGGTTTCATATGGATCATTCTTAACAATTTCTTCTTTAATTTTTATGCTATCCTCAAGAAGATATGATAAATCATTAAGATTTGGCGCTAAAATATCAAATGTAAGCAATTTACTCCAGATATCTTCATTACTAATTAAACTATGTTTTATCATTTCTGCATATCCAGAACAAATATTTTCGGAATCAAGCGTTTTTAAAAAATTTGTGTCAATAATTACTATATCAGAATTATTAAAAACCCCTATTTCATTTTTTAATCCGTTAAAATTTATTCCAGTTTTACCACCAACGGAAGCATCAACCATAGCCAATAGGGTAGTAGGTATGTTAATAAATTTGAGGCCCCGTTTAAATGTCGAGGCTGCAAATCCACCAAGATCTGTTACCATACCGCCACCTAAATTGATAATTAGAGAATATCGTGTAGCTTTTTGTTCGCTTAAATATCTCCATACGTGAGTAAGCGAGTTTATGTTTTTACTATTGTCTGTAGAACATATTGAGATAATACCGGCATTCTTAAGTGATGGGATATCACTAATTCTTGGCAAACAAAATTTCTCCGTAATATTATCAACGATTATAAAAACTTTATCGGGATTGAAAGATTTAATATGAAAATCAAGTTCAGCATTTAAGCATTTAGATATTATAATACTCTGTTTCATAATCATAAAGACATTATATGTGTTGCAAAGTTAGTCAAATTTATTCTAAATGAAAATTTTTATTCAACTTTTAATATATTGTTGATTAAACCAATAATTATATTTAACGTCTAAGACAATAAAATATAAGGTAAAAATGAAAAAGAAGATAATTCTACTATGCCTATTGATAATTTCATCAATAGATGTTTTTTCTCAAATTAACACTATAACAGGAAAGATTATAGACCGCGATACAAAGGAAGGCGTGATGATGGTTACGGTACAAATGTTGACACAGGATAGCACCTATATCTCTGGTGTTTTAAGTGATGAAAATGGTAAATTTAAGTTAACTGCACCTAAAAGAGGAAATTATATTCTAAAATTTACATGTGTAGGATATATACCATTGACAAAAACACTAAATGTTTCAACTGAGAAAAATATAGCATTAGGTGATATTACCTTTTCTGCTGATGCAATTATGTTAAAGGGAGCAACTGTCATAGGTCAAGCGCCGCCTGTGACAGTTCAAGAAGATACTTTTGTCTACAATGCTTCTGCATATAGAACTCCAGAAGGTTCTGTTGTAGAAGAATTGATAAAGAAATTACCAGGCGCTCAGATTGACGATGACGGAAAAATTACAGTAAACGGTAAAGAAGTAAAAAAAATACTTGTTGACGGTAAAGAGTTTATGACCGGAGATACTAAAACTGCATTAAAAAATTTACCAACATCTATTATAGACAAGATTAAAACCTATGACGAGAAAAGCGATTTGGCTAAAGTCACTGGCATAGATGATGGTGAAGAACAAACTGTATTAGACTTTGGAATAAAGAAAGGAATGAATAAAGGACTAATAGGAAACGCAGATGCATCGATAGGAACGCATAATAGATATGCCGAAAGATTGATGGGTGCCCTATTTAAGGATAAATCAAGAGTGATGCTTATGGGAAATGCCAATAATACTAATGATAAAGGCTTCCCAGGAGGAGGTGGAGGCGGACATTTTGGAGGTGGACTCCAAGGGTTGAATTCCTCAAAAATGATGGGCGCAAATTTTAACTATAATCGTAATAAGATATTCATTTTAGATGGTAGTATTAGATGGAATCATTCTAATGGTGACGTCAGAACAGAGCAATCAACTGAAAATTTCGTAAGTAACATCGGCTCTTTTTCAAATAGCTTTAATCAAAATTATACTCGAAGTAATAGTTGGGATGCTCGTTTGAGAATGGAATGGAAGCCTGATACGATGACCAATATTATGTTTCGTCCTACTATTAAGTATTCAACAAGTGATGGATTATCATTATCAACAAGTGCCTCATATAATGATGATCCATATTTATATGTTACTAATCCGTTGTCTCCTGAGTCAATATTACAAATGGCAGAAGATAGTTTAATGGTGAATACAAGGAAGAACAATTCTATAACATACTCTGAAAATAAAAGTTTAGGTATAATGTTGCAAATTAACAGAAAACTAAATTCTAAAGGTCGAAATGTAACATTGCGTACTAACGTTACTTATAATGATAATAAAAGCAAAAGTTTAAGTACATCAAATGTACATTTATATCAGATAAAAAATAGTTCAGGAGTTGATTCGGTATACCAAACAAATAGATATAATTTAACTCCAACAAAATCACTTAGCTATAATATTCAAGCAACTTATAGTGAACCAATATTTAAGACCATGTTTTTGCAATTTAGCTATAAATTTACTTATAACTATAACAAAAGTGATAGGGAAACTTTTGATTTCAGTAATTTAGGTGAGAATTTCTTTGATAATGTTATTAATGAATATAGAGGATGGAATAATTATCTAAGACTGTTAGAGAATCCACTTGACAGCTATCTGGATCCAGATTTAAGTAGGTATTCAGAATATAAGAACTACATTCATGATTTGCAAATAATGCTGAGAGTTATTAGACAAAAATACAATTTGAATATTGGATTCATGGCACAGCCACAAACTACACATTTCATTCAGAAATACCAAGGCATATATACAGATACAATAAGAAACGTTGTTAATGTCAGTCCAACATTAGATTTCAGATATCGTTTCTCAAAGTTGAGTAATTTGAGAATAAATTATAGGGGTACAACAACGCAACCTAATATGACAGACCTTATGGATATTACAGACGATAGTGACCCTTTAAATGTCACAAAAGGAAATCCTGGTCTTAAACCATCGTTCACCAATTCACTAAGATTATTTTATAATACATATTTACAGAATCATCAACGAGCTATAATGACGTACGTTAATTACCAAAATACACGTAATAGTATTAGTAATATGGTTACTTATGACGAGAAAACCGGAGGACGCATAACGCGACCAGAAAATATAAATGGAAATTGGAACATTTCAGGAGCATTCATGTTTAACACTGCAATCGATTCTATTGGGAAATGGAATATTAATACATTTACTAATATATCCTATAATAATTATGTTGGATATCTTGCTTTAGATAATAATTCTAATTCACAAAAAAATATAACTCGCACATCACAAATTAATGAACAACTGCGCACTAGTTATCGCAATGATTGGCTTGAAGTCATGCTAGATGGTTCATTAAACTATACTCATTCACGGAATTTATTACAAAGTGAAAGTAATCTTGATACATGGCAGTTTTCATACGGAGGTTCATTAAATATATATTTACCTTGGGGAACTAGTCTATCTACCGATTTACATGAAAATAGTCGCAGAGGATTTAATGACAATTCCATGAATACAAATGAATTAATTTGGAATGCTCAAATTAGTCAAGGATTCCTTAAAGGAAAGCCATTGACTATTTCTCTACAATTTTATGACATCTTACATAATCAAAGCAATTTCAGCCGAGTAATAACTGCTGTACAAAAAAGCGATACAAAATATAATAGTATAAATAGTTATGCAATGTTACATGTTGTTTATCGTATGAACGTATTTGGAGGAAAACAAGGCGATGACCCCAAAAGAAGAATCAGACCAGAAGGCATGTCAATAGGTCCTGGTGCAAGAGGGCATATCCCACATGAGTTTAGAGGTCGATAAACAAATATATAATATATTAGCGTATATTATAGTAGAAAATCTAAATTGATTACATACATCAATCTATTTTAGAATTATAAATTCTATTTTGTCTTTAAGATAAATGTATTATAGAATTTTATCTAATAAAATTTTGAAAAGATATATAAATGGCTTAAATTTGCATTAATTTGAACCTATATAAATTCATAACAAGATATTAAGGATGGGGAGATTTTTGATACTTTTTTTATGTACATTGACAAGTGTTGTGCTTAATGCTCAAATGAGGTGGAACTCTAAGTATCAAGCTTATATTGATAAATATAAAGATCTGGCTATTTCAGAGATGCTGAAATATAATATTCCTGCAAGTATTACTCTTGCACAAGGATTACTTGAGAGTGGGGCTGGAATGAGTGAGCTTACAAGAAAAGGGAATAATCATTTCGGTATAAAATGTCATGATTGGCTCGGAGCAACAACATACCATGATGATGATGAAAAACAGGAATGTTTTAGAGCGTATCGTGACGCATACGAAAGTTATGAGGATCATAGCAAATTCTTGGCACGCCAACCAAGATATAAAAAACTATTTTCACTTAAAAGAACTGACTATAAAGGTTGGGCACATGGATTAAAAAAGTGTGGATATGCTACGAACCCAAACTATGCAAAAAAACTTATTGGAATTATCGAATTGTATAAGCTACATAAATACGATCATGCTAAAAAGTATGATAAGTTCATGGTCGAGATGGCTGAAGTGAAAGACATTTCACCAGATACAAAATTGCATCCTATACATATTTATAATAAAAACTATTATCTTAAAGCAAGGCAGGGTGATACATTCAGATCCATTTCAAAGGAAGTTGGTATTTCATATAAGAAATTGGCAAAATACAACGAAAGAGATAAAAATGACAGATTAATACCAGGAGAAATCATTTACTTGAAAAAGAAACAAAATAAAGCCGAAAAAATATATAAAAACCGACCGCATAGAATTAAAGCCGGTGAAAGTATGTATTCTATAGCGCAATATTATGGTATTAGACTTTCTAGTCTTTATAAGATGAATAAATTGTCACCAGATTATAGCATAAAAGTTGGTGATTATTTAAAAGTAAGATAAATTACGCTAATCGGCATTATGATAAATATAAAATAATAAATCTATGACTAATTATATTGAATTAAAAAATATACGAGTAAATAATTTAAAGAATATTTCATTAAAAATTCCTCATAACAAGTTTATTGTTATAACAGGTGTTTCGGGTTCTGGCAAATCATCATTAGCCTTTGATACACTATATGCAGAAGGTCAAAGGCGCTATGTAGAAAGTCTTTCGTCATATGCAAGGCAATTTCTAGGCAGAATGAATAAACCAGACTTTGATTATATTAACAATTTGCCTCCAGCAATAGCTGTTGAACAGAAAGTTAATACGCGTAATCCGCGTTCTACAGTAGGTACCAGCACTGAAATATACGATTATTTAAGAATGCTTTATGCAAGGATTGGGCATACCTATTCGCCTATAACGGGCAAAGAGGTAAAAAAACATTCATTAAAAGATGTAGTAAATTGTATAATGTCCTTTTCAAAAGGCACAAAATTTGTAATATTATCACAATTGCATATAAATGAACAATATACACTAAAGAGGCAACTTCAAATATATCTTCAGCAGGGCTTCTCACGTATTTATCATAATCACGAGTTTTACAGAATTGAAGATATTTTAGAGTCTAATATAGAAATATCACAAGACGAATCATTTTTATTAATTGACAGACTATCTGTAAATGACGATTCTGATACGTTATCGAGAATCTACGATTCATTAGAAACTGCTTTTTTTGAAGGAAGCGGAGCATGCAGACTCGTATTTATCCCATCATATATTTCTTATGATTTCTCTGATAAGTTTGAAGCAGATGGAATACGTTTTGAAGAACCTAATGATAATATGTTCTCATTTAACACCCCATTTGGAGCCTGTCCTGTTTGTGAAGGTTTCGGTAATGTCATAGGAATTGACGAAAAACTAGTTATTCCAAATCCATCGCTAAGTGTGTATGAAGGATGCGTACAATGTTGGCATGGAGAAAAAATGGCAAAATGGAAAGATGAATTTTGTTATCTTGCTGCAAAAGACAACTTCCCTATTTTTGAACCATACTATAATCTGTCACAAAATCACAAAGATTGGTTATGGCATGGCTTACCGTCACAAAAAAATAAAAATACAGAAGAAAAAATCTGTATTGATTCTTTCTTCCAAATGGTAAAGGAGAATCAGTATAAGATCCAATATCGTGTTATGATGAGTAGATATAGAGGGAGAACAATATGTCCTGAATGTAAAGGTACTAGATTGAGAAAGGAAGCACATTATGTTAAGATTGGTGATAAAAGTATCAATAATTTAGTAGAAATGTCCATTGACAACCTTAAAAAATGGTTTGACAATTTAGAACTAAATGAAACAGAGAAAAAAATCAGTAAGCGACTTTTAGCTGAAATTAATAACAGACTACAATTTTTGTTAGATGTAGGATTAGGATATCTAACATTAAACAGGGCGTCTAATAGTTTGAGTGGTGGTGAAAGCCAACGTATTAATTTAACAACAGCTCTTGGAAGTAGCTTGGTGGGATCGCTATATATATTAGACGAACCTAGTATTGGTCTTCATAGTAAAGACACATATAAGCTTATTCATGTCTTAAAAGAATTACAATCACTAGGTAATACTGTAATTGTCGTAGAACATGACGAAGATATTATAAAAGCTGCTGATTATCTGATTGATCTTGGACCCGATGCAGGTGCTAATGGCGGAGAAATTGTTTTCAGTGGAAACCCGGCAAATTTAAGAAATAGCGATCTAGAGAATTATTCAAATAGTCATACACTGAAATTTTTATTTAATACGGATAAAATAGAAATCCCAAAAACACGTCGTTCTTGGAATAAAAAAATAATAATCAGGGGAGCTAGAATGAATAATCTAAAGGGGATTGATGTAGACATTCCTTTAAACATTTTAAATGTCATTACAGGAGTGAGTGGCTCGGGTAAATCTTCATTAATTAGGGGTATACTCTACCCTGCCTTAAAACGAAGATTAGATGAAGTAGCAGATATTCCAGGAGAATTTGCTTCTTTAGATGGAGATTGGACTGAAATAAAACATGTGGAAATGGTTAATCAAAATCCTATTGGGAAGAGTTCTCGCTCAAATCCTGTTACTTATGTTAAAGCTTTTGATGATATAAGACAACTTTTTGCGGAACAACCTTTGGCAAAACAAATGGGATTCACAGCACAATATTTCTCATTTAATGCTGAAGGTGGAAGATGTGAAACATGCAAAGGCACAGGAATAATTACTGTAGAAATGCAATTTATGGCAGATTTGGAGATAGTATGTGACAGTTGCCATGGTAAAAGATTTAAATCAGATGTTTTAGATGTAAAGTTTGCTGGCAAAAATATCTTCGACATCTTAAATATGACAGTTACAGAGGCTATAGATTTCTTTACAAAGAATAATAAAGTTAATATAGCAAACAAATTAAAGCCTTTAGACGATGTCGGTCTTGGATATATAAAATTAGGACAAAGTTCATCTACCCTATCAGGTGGAGAAAATCAACGTGTAAAATTAGCATATTTTCTTAGCCAAGAGAAATGTGAACAAACTTTATTTATTTTTGATGAACCTACAACAGGTCTTCATCTTCTTGATATAAAAAAATTACTAAAAGCTTTTGATGCCCTTATACAACATGGGCACTCAGTGATTGTAATTGAACATAATTTGGATGTCGTTAAATGTGCAGATAATATTATAGATTTAGGACCAGAAGGAGGAAATAAAGGTGGAAAACTTATTTTTGAAGGAACTCCCGAAGATTGCATAAAATGTGAATCAAGTATCACGGGAATATATTTAAAAGAGAAACTTATAAATTAAAAATAAGTTAAAACGCTAAAAATGGTTATCTTGGTTTTTCTTTAATACATAAAAAAATATTACCTTTGCACTGCTTTGAAAGGAATGCCGATATGGCTCAGTTGGTAGAGCAATTCATTCGTAATGAATAGGTCCCGGGTTCGAGTCCCGGTATCGGCTCTTTGCGGTAATAGCTCAGTTGGTAGAGCACTAGCTTCCCAAGCTGGGGGTCGCGAGTTCGAGCCTCGTTTACCGCTCGAAATCAGATTAAAAATAGTTCTCCACTTTTAATTATTTATTGAAGATTGTTTTCTTTACTTTCTAACCCAATAAATATAAACCCTATTAGATTTTTAAATATTATTGTCTGGATATCCCAAAAAATCAGAGTGTTTTTATCAAAAATTGATAAAAACATAAATTCTTTATACAGGCGTATTTGTACAGAACAGATAATAAGTCAATTGAAATCATATTACAGATTGAACCACAACCCTTATAAAGGTGGATGTGAGATACCATGAAGTTTTTCTGGTAGCAGTGGTTTATAACTTCAAAAGAGAAATGAAAACCCTTTGGTGCATGTTTCAAAAAATATGCGAGATACTGTGTCAGAACAATATCTTGCAAAAATTGGCTTTTAGGGACGAATAAATATAAAAATATATGCTACACCTTATTGCGGACTAAACAAATATGGTGTAGCATATCAAATCAATTATATCTGTAATACTTACTTCTTCTTCAATCCTTTATATACCAATACGCCAATAACAACTACAGCCAGCCCTAATAGCACATATCCAATCTCATGACTATATTGTGTTGCACGTTCATAAACATCTGCTGTCGTCTTTAAGTCTGTAAAGCGATAAATCAAATATCCCAACAGAGCAAGTATGGAGTTCCATACTCCAGCACCGAGCGTTGTATACAACAAAAAATGATCTAGCCTCATTCCAGCCAAGCCTGCAGGAATACTGATAAGCTGACGAACGGCTGGTATAAGTCTGCCAAAGAATGTTGACGCTGCACCATGTTGACGAAAATACATCTCAGCGTGTTCAACTTTTGCGCGGTCTATTAAACACATATGCCCCAAACGGCTGTCGGCAAACTTATAGACAATTGGTCTGCCAAGCCAACGTGCAAGATAATAATTAACCAATGCACCAAGATCTGCACCTATAGTGGCAAAAACAACAACCATGAAAATATTCATGCTATCATCTGCCATTGCTTTCCATGCTGCTGGGGGCACAACCACCTCAGATGGAAAGGGTATGAAAGAACTTTCTATTGCCATAAATACTGTTACAACCCAATAGTTCAAATTCTCAAGTACCCATCTAAATAATTCTGCTGAATCCATTTAATTAAAATATTTTTTTTGCAAAGTTATTGCTTTTATACATAAAAAACAAGAAAGACACTGATTAAGAGCAAAATTCGTAGTATATTCCTATCATGCCCGGTAAATCAAAATTCCTGTAGTTCTTTATATATTCTCTGTACAGGTAATCCCATGACATTAAAATAACTGCCTTTAATAGAGGTAACACCTATATATCCTATCCATTCTTGGATGCCATAAGCACCGGCTTTATCTAAAGGTTTATAATGCTCAACATAATAGTTGATTTCTGAATCAGACAATGACTTAAATGCAACATCAGTTACAACGGAAAAATGCTTTTGCTTAACCAAAGACGTAAGACACACACCTGTAACCACGTGATGAACTTTTCCGCTCAACTCATGTAAAATACGTTTTGCGTCATCTAGGTTTTTAGGTTTACCCAAGACCTCATCACCTAATATTACAACTGTATCTGCTGTAATAATCAGATTATTTGGTTCTATTATGCTTTTATATGCTTCTGCCTTTTTTGTTGAAATATATTCAGCAATTTCCATGACTGGCATATCTTCAGGATACGATTCGTCAATACCTGGTATTACATGTATGTCAAAATCAAGATCTAGCCCGGCTAAGAGTTCCTTTCGTCTTGGACTATTACTACTTAATATTATATGATAATCCTTTTTCATAACATTATTCATAAATTACCATCCAAAGGCAACAGCACTATCAAGCCATTTACCCTGAGCCCTAAGAACCTGTTCAATTACATCACGGGCACAGCCATACCCTCCTCTATAATTGCTAATATACTTACTTATAGACTTGATGTCAGCACAAGCGTCTGCCGGACAACATGGACAACCACAACGTGACATAACCTCATAATCAGGTATATCATCACCCATATATAAAATATCTTCGTCTTTTAAGTCATATTTAGCCAGAAATTCATTATACACCTTTATTTTAACAGAACATCCCATAAATATATCGGTTACCCCCAAACGCTCATAACGTATTTGTACACTTTGTGTAGTTCCTCCTGTAAGTATTACTATACGCAGACCTTGTTTTACTGCCAACTGAATAGCATATCCGTCTTTTATGTTCACTGTGCGCATAGGTTCACCTGATAAATGAAGGGGTATTGTTTCTGCGCTTAGGACTCCGTCCACGTCAAATATTATTGCACGTATCTTTTTTAAATCATAATTAATCATTTATTATCTCCTTTCTTCTGTGCCACATGATGTATGCTTATGCTCATGCATTCATATATTTGTTTGAAAATAGGATTATCTCGTAACATTTCAGACTGCATTCTGATGATATTCTGATCATATCTAACAGCAGGCCCAGTCTGTGCCTCATCCGGTTTCATATGATGAACCTTGTTTGCAGTTTCTTCAATTAAAGGCAGCATTACATCAAACGGTATATCATGTTTACCCAAAAGCTCTGAAGATATTTCATAGCAATGATTTACAAAATTACAAGCAAAAACGGCTGCCAGATGTAAATGCTTTCGAGCCTCGGACGACAGGATATACACACGATCAGATATGCTATCTGCTAAATGATGGGATGTTTCAAAGGCTAAATCATCAACACCTTCAACAAAGAAAGGTATGTTCTTAAAGTCCAATAACTTAGTCTTTGAGAATGTCTGCATTGGATAAAGAACTCCATAATGTTGTGCCATACCCTTAAACACATCCAAAGGAACACTACCTGATGTATGTAAGAATATCTTATCGTCGCGCCCGTTACACAACGAAGGTATTATATCGGCAATAGCACTATCTTTTACTGAAATTATATAAACGTCAGCATCCTTTGTTACGTCTTCAATATTTATCACTGGAGCCCCGCCTAAAGCAGTTGCCAGTGTTGAAGCAGACTCAAATGTACGACTATACACCTGTAATATGTCATTGCCGGCACTATGCAGAGCATTTCCTAAATTCGTTGCAAGATTACCGGCACCAATAAAGACAATTTTCATCATTAAAATTTATTTATATGCACATTCTCCCATTTTAGAGCCTCTTCATCTTGCAAGGCACGCTCTTCATTTTTATGGCCAAATCCCACAACGCATAAAACATTGTAATTTTCAGGAATATCTAAAATACCTCGGATTACGGTATCGGCAGATGTTCCGTCAGACAGGCCACGTCCGCGCATCTGTGCCCAACAAGAGCCTAATCCGAGTTCTTCAGCCTGAAGCTGCATTGCCAAAGCTGCAATAGCTCCATCTTCAATCCAGCAATCATTCTGTAATGGCTCACCTAATATGACTATTGCCAAAGACGATTTCGCAAGAAATTTTGCACCCATATCTTTCGCATCAGATAATTTCTCGATTGCCATCTTATCATCTACGACAATAAAGTGCCATGAACGTCGCCCCTTTGAAGTTGGTGACATCAAAGCTGCGCGTAATATCAGCTTAACATCTTCTGAGTCTATTTCTTCGTTGGTAAAATTCCTGTAACTACGTCGTTTCTGAACTAATTCTTTAAAACTATTCATCTATGTAAATGCATTTGATTTATTAAAGGTCTGCAAAGTTAGACATTTATAATTCAAATCAAGACATAACTTATTGATTTTTAGAAAAGATTTATTATTTTTGCGGTATGAATGAAATAAAAATCGTCATTATTTCAAAAAGTGAGAACTTGCCGTCAATGCAATGCAAAAAATTGTTTCACAGCGACGAAATGTTTAAAATCATAGAAAAGACCCCTGGTCAAAAACCATATATGGTCATTGCATATGATAAAGAAAATATCGTTGCACACATGCTTGTAATGTTAAGGCGCAGGGGGTCATTATTTCCGCCATATCTCTTTACACAGGGAAGAGCGTATGGCGAAGGCGAATATTCTCCTGATTGCAATAATAAAGAAGAGATATTTGGCGAAATGCTGAAAAGCATCACAAGAGAATTACGCAAAGCTCTTTGCCTTTATATTGAATTCAGTGACCTCAGTACAAAAATGTTTGGATACAGCAAATTCAGAAATAATGGCTTTTTCCCTGTTCACTGGATGGAAATACACAATTCGCTGCATAGCATGAAACCAGAAAAACGACTCACATATAAAATGAGGAAATTACTTATTAATGCAAACAGAGCCGGATTAAAGACGAATATATCAACAACGGACAAAGAGCTAAACGATTTTTTCAAAATATTGAAGAATTATATTTCAATAAAGATCAGAAGATATATACCTGACATAAAATTATTTCGTGAAATGCTGAATAACGGATGCTGCAATCTGTTTACCACTACGCATAAGGGCACAATGGTTGGCGGGTGTATTTGTGTTTATTCAGAAAGTAATTGTTATATGTGGTATCTTGCTGCTAAAAAGAATTTCTTTACGAAACGAACGAATGCAATAACCGCTTGGACTGCAATAAGACATGCATATGCCGAAGGGTACAATCATATTTATTTCATGGACGTAGGACTGCCGTTCAAAAGAAATAATTTTAGAGAATTCATATTAAGTTTCGGAGGTAAACCTGTCGGTACATACAGATGGTTCAGATGTTCAATAAAATGGATTAACAAGCTTCTTTCTTGGTCATACAGAGAATAATCATACCTGCTGAAAACAATAATCGTGAACAATCCTCGTTATATACGAGATGAAAATAAAACAATTATATATAACATTATTGATGCTTTTATGCGTTATAAGCATAAAGGCGCAGACGTTCACCCTGCAGGGAAAGGTTACTGACAGCAACATGAGTCCTGTGGAATTGGCAACTGTTTCTGTAATTGAGCAGGGAAAAATGACAATGACTAATCTGAAAGGAGAATTCTCGATACACCTGCGCTCAGCTGACAGTGTTGTTGTCAGATTCTCCATGGTTGGCTATAAGACAAAAACGCGAGTATTAAGACGTCCAAGAGGAAAACAGACTCTTCTGATTCAGCTATATGACGATAATCAACTCGCCGGAATAACTGTCACAGAAAAAAAGAGGCAGACCGGAAGCACCCAACAGCTTGAAACTAAGGATATAAAGAATACTCCAAGCGTTACAGGTAATGCCGTTGAAGAGCTTATTCAATCACAAGCCGGTGTATCCACACATAGTGAGCTTTCTTCACAATATAACGTGCGAGGTGGAAGCTTTGATGAGAATAGTGTATATATTAACAATGTAGAAATTTACCGGCCTTTCCTGGTAAGAAGTGGTCAACAGGAAGGTTTGTCAATAATCAATCCTGACATGGTTGAATCAATTGGCTTCTCAACAGGTGGTTTCGAGGCTAGATATGGTGATAAAATGTCGTCTGTTCTTGATATAAAATACAAGAAGCCCAAGAAGTTTGAAGCTAACGTTGCAGCCAATCTTCTTGGCGCCAGTGCATTTGTTGGCTTTAGCACAAAGAAGTTTTCATGGAGCAACGGCATCAGATACAAGACAAACAAATATCTTCTTGGTTCACTTGATACAAAAGGAGAATATCAGCCTAACTTCCTAGATTATCAGACGTATCTTACTTATGAACCGACAAAAAATTGGTCGATAGAGGTTATCGGTGACATCTCTGAAAACCATTATAACTTTTATCCGGAAGACCGCGAAACAAAATTTGGCACAATGGAGAATGTCAAATCGTTCAAGGTATTCTTCGATGGTCAGGAAAAAGACGTATTCCGCACATATTTCGGTTCATTGAGTATATCAAGAAAGTTTGGCGAGAAAACAAAGTTATCACTTATCGCATCTGCTTTTCATACCAATGAGCAAGAAAGATATGACATACAAGGCCAGTATTGGCTTACACAGACAGAAACGAGCGAAAACCTTGGCGTTGGTACATATATGGAGCATGCACGCAATTACCTTAAAGCGACTGTCAAAAGCATAAAGTTTGCTCTTGAACATAAGACAAAGAAGCATGACATCCAAGCCGGACTGACTTACAGAATAGAAAATATAACTGAAGACAGCAAGGAATATGAAATGCGTGATTCAAGCGGTTATAGCATCCCTCACACGGGTGAAGATCTTTATATGATTTATTCTCTAAAAGCGAAAAATACGCTTGATGCAAACAGACTGGAGACTTACATACAAGACACATGGCGTTTCAGCAGCAAAGGTGAACATACATTCTTTACGCTTAATTACGGAATAAGATTTAGTCATTGGAACTTTAATAAAGAAAGCATCATTAGTCCGCGAATATCTCTAGGTATAGTTCCGGCATTCAATCATGACGTAACAATGAGATTTGCCACGGGTATCTATTATCAGGCACCATTCTACAAGGAACTTCGAGATACAACAACTATAAACGGAATAACATACGCCACTCTGAACAATAAGATAAAGAGCCAGCGTTCTATTCATTTTATTGCAGGCTTTGACTATCGCTTCAAGATGAAGGATCGTCCGTATAAGTTTACAGCAGAAGCTTACTATAAGGCTTTGTCGAATCTTGTTCCTTACACGGTAGACAACGTAAAGATTGTGTATGATGCCAGCCAGCAATGCAGTGGACATGCCATGGGACTTGATTTAAAACTTTACGGAGAATTTGTACCTGGTACAGACTCCTGGGTAAGCCTTTCGCTAATGAACACCAGAATAAATATTAACGGAAAGAGTATACCTCTGCCAACAGACCAAAGATATTCGTTAAATCTATTCTTTACTGATTACTTCCCTGGAACAGACAGATGGCGGATGTCACTTAAATTGGCATTTGCCGATGGTCTTCCTTTCGGTGCACCTCACAGACAACTTGACGAGCAGCCTTTCCGTGCTCCTGCGTATAAGCGTGCAGATATCGGTATGAGTTACAGGCTTTTGAACAATGAGAAAGGTGACCGCAAGTCTATTTTCAAGAATATATGGCTCGGTATTGATTGTCTTAATCTTTTGGGTATAAATAACGTCAACTCATATTATTGGATTACAGACGTAACCAATCAACAGTATGCCGTACCTAATTACCTTACCGGACGGCAGATAAACATCAAAGCGTCATTTGAATTTTAAAAGCAAGGATGCATAAGAGCAATAAATAAAAACAGATTTGGCAATTTTAGGTTAAGTACAAATTGCTATTCGGAATCAGATATGATTAGCATATTACATGCCTGATTTCATAAAAATATTTGTTCTTATGCATCCTTTCTTATATTTTATATTTTCCGGCATAAACACAAAATGTCTTTTAGTTATCTTTTATTTTGCTTTTAGTCAAAATTGCATTAATTTTGCAATTATGATTAACTTGCGTGTCTTGTGAAACAAAAGCGTGCATTTAAAGTGTATGCTCACAGCACATCAACAATATTTCAAACTCATGACCGAGAACAAGAAACTGATATTGTCGCTTGGAAGCAATTACGATCAGGAGCGAAACATCATAGAAGCAATATCGCTGCTAAACAAGATGTTCGCCAAAAACGATATTGTTTTCAGCAGACAAATGTGGACCAATCCTGTAGACATAAAATCGGATAAATTTCTTAATTGCATGCTGTTCACCCATACTTCATGCGGACTAGATGAAGTGGAACGCAGCATAAAAGAAATTGAATGTATCTGTGGCAGGAAAAATGATGAGAAAGACAAGAATATTGTAAAGATTGACATTGACATCCTGCTATATGGCGATAAAAGACTGCACGACAAAGACTGGACACGCGGATACGTGAAGGAATTGATGAAAGAATGTCCTTTCTGAAAGTTGCAGACGAAACAACTTAATTGATTGAATATAAACTTTTTACATAATATATTATGAAAAAATATAGCGTAAATATTTTAACGATATTGTCAATGCTCCTATTCTGTGCCACGAACGGATTTTGTCAGACATTTGACGAGTATTTTACAGATAAGACCCTGAGAATAGATTATATATTTTCAGGCAACGCAAAGCAACAGACTATAAGTCTAGACAAACTAAACACTATGCCACGATGGTATGGCAAAAGGCAAAGGTTAGCCCAGGTTCCCGTTGAAGGCAATGGCCAAATAACAGTCAGGCCACATAATTCGGACAAAATCATATACAGAAACTCCTTCTCTACCCTGTTTCAAGAATGGCTGTCATATGATGAGGCAAAAACTACAAGCAAATCATTTGAGAATGTTTTCCTTGTACCAATGCCCAAGGATACCATCGATATTACAGTTGATTTATATAATAACAGGCGTGAAAAAAGTGCTACGTTTACACACACAGTTGCTCCTTCCGACATACTTATAAGGCACATTGGTGAGCATGATATAACTCCATATAAAGTTATCCAGCAGGCAGCTGACACAACCAAATGTATCCATATTGCATTTGTTGCCGAAGGATACACAAAAGATGAGATGAATGTTTTTCTCAACGATGTAAATATTGCCACAGAAGCACTCTTTGCCCATGAGCCTTTTAAGTCTAAACGTAAGTGTTTTAATATAGTAGCGGTAGAATCAGAATCAAAGGAAAGCGGAACAAGCGAACCTTCAAAGGGTATATGGAAGAATACGGCACTGCACTCTCATTTCGACACATTCTACAGTAACAGATATCTTACGACCTTAAATATTAAAGAACTCCATGATTGGCTTGCAGGCATCCCTTATGAGCATATCATCATATTGACAAATACAAACGAATATGGTGGCGGCGGTATTCTCAACTCTTATGTTCTGTCAATGACACATCACAAACAATTCAAACCGGTCGTTGTACATGAGTTTGGCCACAGTTTCGGAGGTCTTGGCGACGAGTATGCTTACGAGCAAGAACAGATACCGATGTATCCTCATGACGTAGAGCCATGGGAACCCAATATCACCACACTAAAAGACTTTCACGGCAAATGGGAGAACCTGATAAAGCCAGGAACCCCTACCCCAACTCCAGAAAGTACAGATCCACAAACAATACAAAACAGGGTCGGACTATTTGAAGGGGCCGGTTATAGTCTCAAAGGTGTTTACCGAGGCGTACAAGACTGCAGAATGCGCACAAACGAAAATCCTGAATTTTGCATCGTCTGCCGTAATGCCCTAACCAACTTGATTGACTTTTATACAAAATGAGATATTTACTGATTCTGATATTCTCATTACTAACATTGCAAAGTCATTATGCTGTCGGACAAAGCAACAAATCAGACTCAAAAATATTGGAACGTGCCTTAGACTATTTTGCAGGTGAAAAATATCATGAGGCGTTGTTGCTACTGAAAAAGCTTGATGAAAAGTATAATCTAAATCCTAGGTTCAAGGCATATTTGGGCGTCTGCTACTTTCATGAATTCGATTATGAAAAAGCGTGCAGTTATCTTGATGAAACGATAAATCAGCTCGATGTATATTCGCCTGCAGAGAGAAGTGTCTATTATAATGTTGCCGCTGAAAGCCATTTCATGCTTAACGAGTATGAAAAAGCAATTCCTTTATACGAAAAGAAACTGCTGGTTTGCTGCAATGAAGAAAAAGGCGACATATACTACAGGCTTGGCTTCTGCTATATGTTTAACAGCAAATGGGAATGTGCAGCTGAATATTTCAAGTCCGCCATGAGCTATTACACCACTTTCAATGCAGGGCAGAAAACTACAAGAATGGCTCAGCTCGATAAGATGATTAAAGGATGTGAGGAAAATGCAGGCAAGCTATAATTACAATTTAAAGATATTGCCGGATATGTTTGTGCATATCCGGCAATATCTTTTTATATCTTCATTATTTGCAAATAACGTTCTTTAGAAGAATATCATTGTTCATTTGAAATTTATAAAATTTTTATACAGAATGTTGCAAGATAATGAGCTATATCAAGAAATAGCAGATGGTATGGCAACATATATAAAGTATAAAATGTACTTAATGAATAAAAATACACATCAAATCCAATAAATTATCATTATTATTGCTAAAAATAAATTTTAATCATATCTTTGTAGAAATTAATAAGCGGACTCCATGATGAACATAGCAAAAAGTAAAATACTGCAATTGACGGAAAAATATGCAACGTCCTCACATATAAATTTTATAGTCAGAAGAATATTCTTCTTCTTTATAATTATCGGAACTATGGCAATGCTATTCTCTTTCACATCTATGCCACATAAAAGACTTGCAGATGAAAGAGAAGATTCTGTAGCACAGGATGAAGACTCCGTAGTGTCGGTAATCGCATGGTTTAATAAAAATGACACCATGACATATTGGATAAATGAGAGCACATGGGATATAAGAAAAGGTGACACAATAAAGACAGCCGGAATAAATACTAAAATTATGATAACCGTAACAGACTCCACCAAGAAGGGATATGATATGGAATATTCCTTTCTTGACTTTAAAACTGATTCTGTTAAAGATTCATGGAAACAAAATCTCCTAAATGAGGCACTTAATAAATATAAAGAAGCAATAAAAGGCACAACCATAAAATTCAGGACAGACATATATGGCAAAATTATCAAATATGATAACCTTAATGAGATAAAAAAGCAGTCAAAGCAGCTTTTCATGGAAACTATTAAAGAGATGTCTATCATTGATAGTTTGGCTGTTGCAGGTATTGATATTAAAACTTTATTAAAAGATGTTGACGCGGATAGACTTGTACAAGGATATATAGATGAACTTGAGTTGATGTTTAAACATCACGGGACGACATATAACATCGTCAGTATAACAAATCATTCAGATGCCACTGAAGATGATTATGAAACAGACTCCTATGTGTCTGTTTCGGAAAACAATGAAACTTATGACTACAGAATCGTGGTCGACGTTAACAAATACATTCCGAAAGATGACATAAAGGCTATAATCGAAGGGGTGGCCAGTGCTTATTTGGATGAAGATAAATTTAATGAGGTTAAAGAGGATATGGATGAAAATTTTGATAAGCAGGTATCAGATGATTTACTATATAATACTTATCTTTCAATAGACTATTTCTATGACGGCTGGCCCAAAGAAATAATTAAGCAAGAGAAAAGAGTCATAGGTAAGATAGGAAAGTTTTCTCAAAAATATATCACGTGGGACTGCCGTAATGTCAGACATTAATTTTAATACGGAAAGCTAAATTTAAATTTTCTATTTTGATACATAAGACGACATTTTACTGTCATTATGTCATTCTCGTTTTGTCATAAATTCCTGCAAAATTAGAAAAACAAGAACCTTAAAATATGCTGATTAGGTAAAATATATTTACGTTATTAAATAAATGGCATACTTTTATAATGCAATTCAGCCACTTTTATGATTCAATTCAGTAGTTTTAATGGTGTACATAGGCAAGTTTTCATATTAAAATAAGGTCATTTTTTCATAATATCAGGCTCATTTTATTGCACATAAATTCATAAAATCATATAATCCTCTGTAAATCAAACGCTTGCTTATGCACACATAGAAAGACGATTTTTACAGACAAATGATTTATATTTTCAAATATCTCAATCTGAGAGCTTTATAGGAAATCAGATGGAAAGCAAGTGCACGTTATTATTGTCATTATGATATTTAAGGAAAAAGTGTGTTGCAAATATCATAATAGATCAAAGAAACGGGATGAGCATATTATCAATCCAATACGGACTATAAGCAAAAAAATACATGCACAGAAAATATTTATTATCGAGTATTGATGTTCAAACAAATTACAAAATAATGATATAGATACGAAATAAATAATGTACTTTTGCCATCAGCAAAATTTAAATATATAGACAGCATGGAAAAAGGAATAAATAATGAGCATAGTTGCGTGGATTGCGGCACACAAAACTGCAAATATAAAAATCGTACATATCCAGAATTCTGTCTTACAACAAATTTGGATGAAAGCGACAGGTTATGGGCATTGGAAAAATATGAGGAATCCAATAATAAAGCCATAATGATTGCAAGTGCCGAAGTAGAATATGAAGGGTATTGCAAATGGACAAGAGTGCAAGAAATTATGGAATTTGCACATAAAATAAATGCAAAACGTATCGGCATAGCCAACTGTATCGGTTTAATTAATGAAGCACGTATCTTTGCAAAGATATTGCGCGCAAATGGATTTGAGCCATTTGCTGTTATTTGTAAAGTTGCCGGGCAGTCTAAAACGTCGGTCGGAATACCTTCTGAATGTGAAAATATTGGTGCTGCTATGTGCAATCCTATATTACAAGCCCGCTTGCTCAATCAAGCCAACACAGATCTAAATGTTGTTATCGGATTATGCGTTGGTCACGACAGCCTATTTTATAAATACTCCAACGCTTATGTAACAACACTTGTAACTAAAGACCGTGTCACAGGAAACAATCCTGCAGCAGCATTATATACTGCAAATTCATACTACAACAAAAAATTCTTTAAAAAAGCTATTGAATAGACCGATATGAATAGTTTTCTATTCATGTCGGTCTATAAAAATTAGTTAGTATTTTCATACATCTATCCTAATTCATAAACAAGAATTAGGTATATAAAAAATGAAATACTACAAATTATATGTTTGCAGCAGATTTCATCATTATTGTATTGACATAATTCATATCATTTTACTAATTCAAGCACTATTTATTATAATTCCGACAAAAAGGACAAAAATGCGTAATAAAACATACAATTATTTAATATTACTGCACATAATGATAGCAACGTGTATTTATTATTCTTGCAAAATAACATTCTTTTCAAAAATTATATACATAAATGTTATAGCATGCAATTAAAATTAATTGTATAATAGGATGTAAACTTCCTTTTTGTCAAAATAATGAAATAATTTGAATTAGTTAAAATAACAGAGAAAAAGAGGACACAAACTGGCGGAAAACCTTAAGTGTTAATTTACATTATATTATTTTTTTTGACTAAAAATAAAAAAATGTCTACAAATTCTTTTGATTTAAAATATTTTTGTCTAACTTTACACGCATAAACTTGTCATCTTTGAACTGCAAGATGAGACTAAACGCAATAAACATATGGATGAATTACCTGAATTTGCAATCAACAAATTGACTGGCAACAGAGCTGGTCGCAATATTCAAAAAATAAGTATTGGTAAGATAGCAAGTGATTACTTGCTTGGAGGTCTATATACACTAAAGTGAATTAGATATAATTAAACCGGCTCACCCGATAAATAG
>NZ_HF986765.1:0-705 GCF_000431195.1 Prevotella sp. CAG:255
TCTCTATCTGGAGGTGAACGACCGGCTCTACACTCCTTTCTATGACTTTCTAGTTCGTTGAACAGGAAGTTCACATCCTTGTAATGCTTTGTACATATCCTTGACGCAGGTTGTGCACATCCTTGTGACAGGAAAACTACAAACTGAGTGCATCAGTTCTCTTTCAGTACCCCGTGCCGACGGATATGTAGCAACAAGAGTAATGTTCCGGCAGATTTGCAATTGTCGTGCAAGCGAGAGCTGAAGCAAATTATATTTGGTTATGCCGAGCGCAGCTGACAATCAATAAAATTAATCTGCCGGAATTAAGTACCTGCGCATAAACATTTGTGCTTAAACAAATAAGCAGACTTAAAATGATTAATAATTTCATTCGTCTCATAAAGCAGTATTTACTTTGATTTTGTTCGCATGTCAATAATTTATGTGCAAATTTGTAAAATATACGTGTCCTGCAAAAAGATATAATTATTTTATTTGGTAGCAGCTTCTTGTTGCTTGCAGCCGTATGCTGATGCACAGGCATAAATATTATTTATGACAGATTTGTGGCCGTGTTTGTTTCAAAATCATTATATTTGCATAACGGTCATCCTTGGTGTATGTCATACTTTAGGGCGCATATACGGAAAGGTGAATTTATGGCGAGAAGTGTGTGCAGGCGCTTGCCTAAGACAAAGAAGTGAAGTTATGAGCGAAGAGCAG
>NZ_HF986766.1:0-22680 GCF_000431195.1 Prevotella sp. CAG:255
CGCTCTGAGACTTTTAGTAGGGTTGCGGAATTGAGGTATAATACAAATTGATACACGGTTCATGTCGTTGTCAGCAAACGGCTGGACTTCAGACCCCTTGTAAGAGGTCTTTATCTGCGACGCAGACACACCGCATTGTTCTGTAAGCATCTTCTTAACAGCCTCCGCACGCTCAGAAGACAAGCGGCTGTTTATAGCAGCAGTGCCTGTTCCGGCATCGGCGTAGCCTGTTATTTCGACAATTGCATTTTTATGATTGTTTAAATATTTAGAAAGTTCCACAACCTTTTCGCGCTCTGACTCACGGATAACGCTTGAGTTTATCGTGAAGAATACGTCGCGCTTCATGCCCTCGTCCTTTACTTCCTCTACAACGGGCTCGCTTGCCGGCTTCTCTTCAACAACAGGTTCTACAATAGTCTGCTCTACAGGCTCCGGAGCCGGGGCAGCCTTCTTCTTGTAGGTCTTGCCCAGACGGATTGTAACGCTGGCAAGAGCGTTGAAATACCAGTCGGCATTGCCTGCCTTCTTTGAGTTGTACTTGTCTGAGAGGACATTTGCGTTACCCTCGATGCCGAGGCTTACGCGGTCGCTAACGCGGAAGTCGAACGACAGACCGCCACGGCCTACGGGACGAACCTTTGTGCCGCTCCACACGTAGCGCATGTCATAGCCTGCGTTGGCCAGTTCGTTGGCCTCATCGTTACCAAAGCCGATGTTTGCACCGCCGCCGATGAAAGCTGTAACACTGAACAGACGCATTGGGTTGTAACCGCAGATGGCATTAGACAGATTGAACATAAAGTCAATGCCGGGGGCTACATAGTTGTACTTATACGTAGTGTTTACGGCCTTGCCGTCCAGCATGTATCCGTTCCAGCCGCCCTTGCTCTGCCAAGCACCTACAGAAAGACGTGTGGCAAACCACGGGGTAAACTGATATCCGGCACCTAACTGAACCGTAGGAGAAAGCAAGTCGCCAAAAGAGGCCTCGCCCAATGTATACTGGGCACCGCCGTGAACGCTTACAAACCAATGCCTGTTGAACTCGTACTCAGGTTCGCTTTCCTGAGCTGACACGGGATTTCCCATAAACAGGAAACCTGCGGCCAATAATAAACTTAAATAACGCATAGCTAATGGTTTTAATTTTTTCAATTGTTCTTATTGTTATTTTCCTGAGCCACCTTGGCAATGGTAAGATACCAGTTGCCGCCAACACGTGTCGGATTAACCGAGCATTTTATCGTGTTAGGACGTTTGTCGCCCTTAGGTTTCTCAAAAAACTCGATCGTGTAACGCACCTCGGTGTCGCTGTCGCTATAGAGGAGAAGTTCGTCTATCTTGTAAGATAACACAGGGAAACTCGCTAAACTCTTGCGTATCTCCTTTGAGCGTTCTTCCGAAAGAGGCATCACCTTGTTGTCCTTAACCTCATACAGCTGGCTCATAGCGCCGTCGATGTCGTTGTTCTTCAAAGTTTCCAAGAACTTCTTTGTCATGTCGAGCAGCATCATGGTGTCCTTGCTTGTACGGGCCATCTGCTGGTCCATGCGCGGATCAACAGGAAGCTTCACCTCCGGTTTCTTTTTATCGCCACAAGAGGCAACGGCAAACAGGATCAAAGCTATTACGACATATTTTACTGATTTAATCATAGAAACTTTTTTATTTTTAAAAGAGCGCCCCTCAATAACAAGGAGCGCTCCCGATTGAAGTTTAATTGTCTATTTCGAATGCTCCTTTCAAAGCATTTTCATTTCACTCTCGTTATTATTTTACCTGACCACGAGGATATACAGGAACTTTGATGTACTCTGTTATTGTACCGAATGCATACTTAACAGTGACAGGGATGAAGATGTTGAATGTGCTTGTTACATCTGTACCACCATTGTTCTTGAATACGATCTCGCTTTCGTCAGAAGACATTGAGAGAGACAGATTTACGCCACCGCTTGTAAGTTTTGAAAGCTCTGATGCAGACATTGCCTCATTATAGTTAAGATCACCGTCAGCTACAACACTTCCACCAGAAACCTTGAAGCCAAACTTAGCCTTAGAGACATCAAATTTCTTCTCTGTAACATCATAATACTTCCATAACTTATCTGCATCCTTATCAAACTGTGATGTTCCGGCTTTCTCTGCTACAGTATATCCACGGAAGTCAACAATCTTAGCGAGATTAGCTGTTTTAACAGTTGATTCTGTTGAGCCAGCGATACCCTCCTCGAAGTGACCGTTAGAAGTTACATTCACACGGATAGGAGCAACGAAGCATACAGCATATTTCTTAACGAGAACATAGTTGTGAGAATTAATCTTAGCCCACATATTGAGGTAAACCTTCTTGTCAGAAGTCTTTTGAGGTATACCCTTGCTGTCATCAGCCTGTTTCAGCTCGTTAAGCAGGCCCTGGTTAGCTGTAATATGAGGAGCTGCATACAGATTAATCTTAGCGTCATGATCACCCTGCCATGAAACATAAGGAGTACCTGCATTAGAAGTTGTTGTCCAATTTATCTGCAGAGCCTTCTCATTTGAATTCTTAAACAACTTATAGCCGTTGAAGCTTGTGTATTCTACAGTCTGAGTACATGGTTCATAATTTGTTGTATAACCATTAACGCCATATCCCTCTATGCTCTGTTCTGCTGCGAACTGCAGATCCCAAGAATAGCACTCACCCATATTCTTGATGAAGAAGTCGGCATTACCCCATTTTGCAGTCTTAGCAAATGCCTGCTCAAGAGGATAGTTATATTCAACCATTGTCTTAGCTGCGTCTGTACCATACTGAACAGGATATACGTAATGGAAGTCATAGTTGTTATTCTCCCAATATGTATTGTTGTAACCTGCTATTGTCGGGAATTCAGGCAGTTTGATATTGAACTTCCAGTACATTACCAAGTCAGGATACTGTGCAGGTGCACCTGATACGAATGTAATCTTGGCAACGAATGTCTTAACCTTATCTGTCTGCGGAATATATCCAATCATATCGTCTGTCAGCACCCATTTACCAGCAAGAGCATCACCCTGTTCATTTTCAGTGTTAATCATCTTCGGTGCAGCAAATGTATTTATTGGTGCAGGAGACATTTTCTCTATTTTTATATCATTGAATGAATATATTTTTTCGAATGTCTTCTGGTCAAGACCTTCATCCTGAACCTTTGCATAAACCTCGTCAATAATCCAATCCCACTTCAAGTCAGCAGTTGTCTCGCCACAAGCAAGAACTTCTTCTGAAACGTGATCAGCAAGCTGAACATCCTCAAGTGTCTTCTGGTTCCATTTAATCTTCATGTAACGAGCGTCAACAAGTTTGTTGTTAACAGTATCGCAAAGCATTACACGAACGATAGGCTCTTTACCTACACTAGCAAGATTACTTGTGTTTCCTGCAGGAGTCTTTGAAGAGATTATACCATCTGCTGTTACAGAAGCAAACTGCTGCTGGTCTGTTGTGTTATCTGCAGCTTTCTTATACGGCTCTGATGGAATAGCAAAACGTAAAGCAAGACCATACTTCTTCAGTTCATCCTTAGTAATCTGAGTGTGCTTGCTTGCAGCGTTCAGATAGCAACCTGTCAGATACTCTTTAAGATCATGTTTCTCATTATAGTAGAGTTCAACAGCTACGAGCTCGTTGTTGTCTACATTAGAGTTATAAATCGTTACAGAGTCTGAATAGTGATGCATAGGATCACTTGCATTGAAGTGCTGCTCGGCATTAGGATTCAGTCTAGCGATAACCGGAGTAAAGTTAGTCTGAACAAGACGAGAGTTCTCAGAATAAACGTCAGTTGTGCTCTTCTTGTCGCTGTTATAACGCGGAACCTTCAAAGCTACGATGTATATCTTGCCTGCCTCACCTTCAACATTGTTTACATTTGTGTAAGCATCTGTCTTTTTCAGGTTTACAGTCATAAGACCATTTTCATAGCTCTTAATACCGTTAAATTCAACAGGTGAGTTTGCAAGAACGCCTCTTGTCTCAGCTGTAGCAGCAACGAATTCGATATTCTCAGAATCGATATTCTCCAATGGAACTGCGCTCGGGTTCAGTCTGTAAGTTGCCTCTGCCAAGCCATTATCACACCAAACAGCCTGACCGGGAGCCTTTTCAAGAACACCCTTGTTAAGAACCATCGGCTGATAATAAAGGCTCTGGAACTCTATAGCCTCAATACCATCAACATAGAGATCAGGAACGAGAGCAATACTGTTCAACAGTTTGTCAACGAACACTGTAAGAGTATTAACGTTCTCAGAAATACCGTTTACTGTAGTATTCAGGTCGTCAATTTGCTTCTGAAGAGCATTCTTGAGTTCTTCAACGCTTGTTACAGTAGCATAATCAGACAAAGAAGACTTAAGTTCAGCGATAGCCTCCTCTGCTGCAGAAACTCTCTTTTCGATGTTCTCAATGTCATAAGCCTCAAGCTTGTCGGCAAGATCCTTCAGGTCATCAGCTGTAGGCAGAGCCTCAATCTGATCCTTCAGATTGTCAATCTGCTTCTGATAGTCAGCGTCAGCAATCTGCTGTTTGAAATCATCAAGAGCTTTCTGCTGAGCTTCGAGATCCTTTTCAACAGCCTCTCTTGCGATAGTAGCGATGTCAAGGCTTTCAAGAGCCTCAACTCTACCTTTCAAGTCATTAACTGTCTTCTGAAGTTCCTCGAAGTCACCTGTCATGGCTGTGATTGTAGCCAAAGCTTCCTCAACGCTCTCAAGTCTTCCGTCAAGACCAGTAACAGCTTCGTTTACAGCATCAATTTTTGCGTTCAAAGCAGCCTCCTTAGCAGCGAGGTCACCTTCCAGAGTAGCAACTCTTGCCTCGAGTGCAGTTACAGTAGCCTGATCAGCTTTCTGATCGATGGCAGCCTGGAGCTGAGCCTTGGCATCAGAGATTTGAGTATTAAACTCGCTTCTTACACTGCTCAACTCGTTTGACAGTGTAGTCTGCAAGTCAGCCAACTGATTCTGTAAAGCAGTGATGTCATCTTTGTTCGCATTGATGTCATCCTCATAGTCTTTACAAGAAACGAACATGCTCATTGAAGCGCATAGGAACGCTACAAGAAGCAAAGAACTGAAAATTTTTCTTTTCATTTGATAAACTAATTTAATTAAAAACTATATATATAATTATTTTTGGATTATCTAAAAACCCGCTCTTTCTTTTACCAAGAGATAGACATATGCCCTGAAACCTTGCTGTTATCGGGATTTTCAGCTCTTTTTGTCAATAGTTATTGTTATTAATGCTTTTTTCAACGTTTTTGAAAAAAAAATCATTAAATCATTTGCAGATATTAGTATTTGTTCATATATTTGCATCGGAATTCTATCTCTTGGTAAAAGAGATATACAACGAAAAATCCTTATACCTTATTAATTATATAAGGAAGCATATCCAACTTATTTTCTACATTGTTTTCATGCAGGCATATTATCATGTCTCAGCACGTCATGTAGCTATGGCTGCCGGTAAGGAATGCTGATGCTGAAAATTATGAAAAATATGCAAAAGTCTGAATATGATTTAAGGCTTAGAATCAGCAATCCGTACATGAAAATAATGCCGCAGCATCTGCCATGCTAGATTATATGTGCAGACTCGCCTGAAAAGTCTATTGTTTAAGGATAAAAAACGGCCCACTTTTGCACAAAAAGTGGCCCAGTTACGGAGCAAAAACGGGCCACTAACAGTCTGAAACAAAACAGATACAATTAGCTTAACAAAAAGCAGCGAAACGGACTATAATATCTGTGTCTGAAAGCAAAACAGGATAAAAATGTTACGATTTTCAGCGCGTTTTTATAAACTAAATTATTTCATGGCATAGAAATAAAATAAAAAGTGCAGGACATCAAAAATTAATGATGATATCCTGCACTTTAAAAATTTATATCTCTCGATAAAAAGATATTATTTATTCAACCATTTTTCAAACGAACCGTTATTATACTTTACTATATAAATGCCTTTAGGCAGCTTATCCATATCGTCCTCCTGACATCTTACGCCATAAATGTCATATACAGCTATAATCTTATGCTTAGGTCCATTTTCGTCTATTTGCTGTACCCCTGAAGTCTGAAGCTGGCTCACAAGGTTGTCAAGACCGACAATTCTACTCTCGATTTTACCATTTATCTCGTCAATCTGAGATTCAATACTATTACTGCACTCTGTAGGATATGCAGTCTTATGCAAATCCATGCTTTTCTGCAAAGCATCTCCATAAGTTGTCTTCAACGCTTCAAGGCCGTTTTTAACATCTTCTGCCAATGTCGGCTTTATCTCTTCCCATTGTTTCTTATATTCCTTTACGAATTTTTCATTTTCAAACAATTTGGGATAATAAAAATAATCCAATTCGTGAAGCTGGCTCCATCTGTCATCGGCATCAGTCTTAAATGAAGAATCAAAATCCCACAACGGGCCCATCATCAATTTTGTTGCCACAGGATTACTCTCATCATAATCGTGTTTGTACATATACATGTTTGTGCCGGCGGCATCATCAGAGTTAAGAATGTCATGAACCAGAATCCATTTTGCAAAAGAAGCCAGGTCGATATATTCATCAACGTCCTTTCCCGAGTACAAAGCATCCTCAAAATCGTTAACGTATGCCTGGATGTTGCCGTTTATGGCGTCATCCACGTCTTCAGCGTCAGGATACTTGTATGTCCACCCCATGACAGAGTTCTGATGGTCTGTTTTAAAATACAGGTCTTCGTTCCACCAATAGGCGTCGTTCTCTATAAGATAGCCTGATTTCTTTATATCAACCCTTTTGTCGCCGCGCTCTATGGCATCTGTAAGATAATACATGCCCATATATTTATCATTCATAACAAGATTAACAAAGGTATAGCCAGGAGTCCATTCCATACCTATAGCCTCACTCAGCACGAAGCCCAATACCGTAAGTATATTACTCTCTGCATTTGAGAATGCCGGATTCCATGTGCTTATCTTTAGCAGATTCCAGTCCTTTTCATTATATCCTTCATCTCCACGGCACAGCAGGTCAAACTTCTTCGACAGCTTTATTTTGTATGGTTTCTGTCCGGCAGAAGCACCGGTGCTATTTCCACGGATTTTTATTCTCATGCCTGACTCATCTTTTATATAATCACCCGAGTCATAAAGTGTTTCTCCATCAAGTGTCATCACGAGCCGGCCACATACATAGTCATTGGCTGTTATTCCTGTTCCTACACATCCCTCAGGCGGATAAACCACTTCACATGTCGGGAATTCACCATTCTCTGTAGTTATCGTCAGCAATGGTATTCGAGGCCAATCATTAATTACTGTACTATTTGTGCTGGTAATAGCAAAAAATAAAAACAAAAAAATCCAAAGTCCTTTCTTATTCATAACGTATTATTTAATTTACTCTTAAAAATATGTTGGTATTAATTTTAATCAAGTTTTAGCGTAATTGTGAGGTAACCTTTATAAATATAAATGTCTATACGGCGTACGTGGTAACTTTACACATACGCCGCATAAGACAATAATTATTTATCAAGGCTGCTTGCCGATGTAAGCAAGTATACCGCCGTCAACGTAAAGGATATGACCGTTTACGAAGTCAGAGGCGTCTGATGCAAGGAACACTGCCGGACCCATAAGGTCTTCAGGTGTGCCCCAGCGTGCGGCAGGAGTCTTAGATACGATGAAGCTGTCGAACGGATGACGGCTGCCGTCGGCCTGACGCTCGCGCAGCGGTGCAGTCTGCGGTGTGGCGATGTAGCCCGGACCGATACCGTTGCACTGTATGTTGTGCTCGCCGAACTCTGAGCAGATGTTGCGTGTGAGCATCTTCAGTCCGCCCTTGGCTGCAGCATAGGCAGACACTGTCTCACGACCAAGCTCGCTCATCATTGAGCATACGTTGATAATCTTGCCGTGGCCTTTCTTTATCATGCCCGGAATAACGGCCTTAGACACGATGAAAGGCGCATTGAGGTCGATGTCGACAACCTGACGGAAGTCTTCAACCGACATTTCTGTCATAGGTATGCGCTTGATGATGCCGGCGTTGTTTACGAGGATGTCTATTGTGCCGAGTTCTTTCTCTATATCGGCCACCATCTGCTTAACCTCGTCTTCTTTTGTAACGTCGCAGATATATCCTTTGGCGTCGATGCCCTTAGCCTTATAGTCGGCCAGAGCCTGATCCATGTGGTGCTGTGAGCGGCAGTTGAACGCAATCTTTGCGCCGGCCTGCGCATAAGCCTCAGCAATGGCAAAGCCTATTCCGTAAGCGGCTCCTGTAACCAGTGCCACTTTTCCTTCAAGTGAAAATCTCTTTGAAAATGTATCCATGGGTGTTTATTCTTTTATAGGGAGTTATAGTAGTTAAAGCAGTTACCGCTCACTGTCGTGAGCTTAGGAGTTAAAGTCAAATGTCTTGTTGCTTATTGTCATTCTGTCTGTGTTCAAACTAAACGGCCTATAAGTGCATTTGGCTTTAACTCCTTTAACTACTCTAACTTCTTTAACTACTGAAATATATTTACTTCAAATCCGTAATCTTTGAGAAGTCCTGATCGCCGTAGTCGAGGTTCTCGCCGCCCATACCCCAGATAAAGGTGTAGTTGTGAGTGGCAGCCGCGCTGTGGATGCTCCATTCGGGAGACAGAACAGCCTGGTCGCCCTTCATCCAGATGTGGCGTGTCTCGTCTATCTCGCCCATGAAGTGGCATACGGCCTGATCCTCGGGCACCTCAAAGTAGAAGTAAGCCTCCATGCGGCGGCTGTGAACGTGAGCCGGCATAGTGTTCCATACGCTGCCTGTTGCAAGCTCTGTCATACCCATCTGCAGCTGGCATGTGGGCAGAACCTGAGAAACGAGCATCTTGTTGATGTCGCGCTCGTTGCTCATCTCGAGCGAACCCATGTGGGCAACAACGGCATCGGCCTTTGTAACCTTCTTGCAAGGATACTCCTTGTGGGCTGTTGTACTGTTAAAGTAGAACTTAGCCGGCTTCTGCGCGTCCTTGCTGCTGAAGAACACGTCGCGGTCGCCGCGGCCAATATACAGTGCCTCCTTGAATCCGAGAGTGAATGTCTCGTCGCCAACCTTAACGACACCTTCGCCCTCGCCTACGTTGAAGATACCTATCTCACGGCGTGTTGTGAAGTAGTCGGCCTTCAGCGGGTCGATAGCCTCGAGCTTCAGCTCCTCGTTAACGGGCATTGCACCGCCTACAACCATGCGGTCGTACATTGAGTAAACCATATTTACCTCGTCAGCCGCAAACACTTTCTCGATAAGGAAGTCGCGACGGATTCTCTTGGTGTCATAGTTTTTTGCATCCTCCGGATGCGCTGCATAGCGGATTTCGTAATTTGTTTTCATAAATGTATTTGTTTTTAAACTAATTGTTTTTTGATGAAGACTGTATTCTATACAATGTGAAAGCTGCGCCGCACGCCGGCCTGAAGCTTTCACCACATAATCCAGCCCGCCCCGGCAGGCACTATTCTGAGTCCGACAAAAATGCCGGTGTGAATGAAGCATACGGGGGCTGCCCTTTAATTGCTTGCAAAGATAACAAAAAAATCGCACCCCTACGTTATGAAAGGTGCGATTATTATATGAATAATATTTAAAAATGTTGTCCAAAGCGGATTCGAACCACTACAAACAGAACCAAAACCTGTTGTGCTACCATTACACCATTGGACAATCACGGGTGCAAAGGTAGTGGTTTTTTACGCCACTACCAAATTTTTTCTTATTTTTTGAATGTAAAAGGCCGCAAGTTTTGCATTTTTATTACGCAAAAGCCCTGTCGGACAGCCTTTTGACATTTCAAGAACGCACTGCCGACAAATTATTTCACAGTTATGAGGAAATAGTTCTTCTTGCCACGCTGAACGAGCAGATACTTGCCGTCGATGAGGTCGTCAGAAGTAATCTCACGGTCGAATGCGGCCAGTTTCTCCTTGTTGAGCGACACGCCTCCGCCCTGAACGAGCTTGCGCATCTCACCCTTGCTGGCAAACACGGCTGCCTCTGTGGTGAACAGCTCTACAGCCGGCAGGCCTATCTTGTCCTTTGAAACCTCAAACTGGGGCACACCCTCAAAGATGTCGAGGAATGTCTGCTCGTCGAGTTTCAGCAGGCTGTCTTTTGTCGACTTGCCGAACAGTATGTTAGAAGCCTCAACGGCTGCGTCGTAGTCCTCGCGAGAGTGAACCATAACGGTTACTTCTTCAGCCAGGCGACGCTGCAGCGTGCGGCGTCCCGGATCCTGACGGTGCTCCTCTACGAGGGCGTCGATGGTCTCCTTGTCAAGGCTGGTAAATATCTTGATATAGCGCTCTGCGTCGTCATCGCTAACGTTGAGCCAGAACTGATAGAACTTGTAAGGCGATGTGCGCTTCGGGTCGAGCCAGATGTTTCCGCTCTCTGTCTTGCCGAACTTCTTGCCGTCGGCCTTGGTTATCAGCGGACATGTCAGCGCGTAAGCCTCAGCCTCGCTGCCGAGCGTGCGGCGTATAAGCTCGGTTCCGGTGGTCATGTTGCCCCACTGGTCGTTGCCGCCCATCTGCAGCTTGCAGCCCTTGTGCTGATAGAGATACAGGAAGTCGTAGCCCTGAAGCAGCTGATAGGTGAACTCGGTGAACGACAGACCGTCGCGTGCCTCGCCGTTAAGGCGCTGCTGAACGCTCTCCTTGGCCATCATGTAGTTTACGGTGATGTGCTTGCCCACCTCACGCGCGAACTGCAGGAAGCCCATGTCCTTCATCCAGTCGTAGTTGTTCACAAGTTCTGCCCTGTTGGGAGCGTCGCTCTCAAAGTCAAGGAACTTGGCGAGCTGCTTCTTTATGCACTCCTGGTTGTGACGCAGGGTCTCCTCGTCGAGCAGATTGCGCTCAAGGCTCTTGCCTGAAGGGTCGCCTATCATACCTGTTGCACCGCCCACGAGTGCCAGCGGCTTATGTCCGCAGCGCTGCAGGTGACGCAGCATCATCACGCCGCAGAGGTGGCCTATGTGCAGCGAGTCGGCTGTCGGGTCAGTGCCCAGATAAGCAGTAACCTGCTCTTTCTGCAACAGTTCTTCCGTACCCGGCATTATCTGGCTCAGCATGCCACGCCATTTCAATTCTTCTACAAAGTTCTTATTCATCGTATTTTTCTTTATTTTTTGTTCGTTAAACATATAAAAGCCGCACCGGCTTCTTTCAGATGAGCTGCGGCTCAAAGCCTGATGCCGCACGGCACGGCCGCAGGATGCCCATACGCCATAATCTCCCGACAGCGGCAGCCTTAAGACTATGGCACGGGGTCGTAGCCGCTTCCGCCCCAAGGGTTGCATCTCAGTATGCGCCATATGGCAAGCGCCAGCCCCTTTATCGGTCCGTGCTTCTTTAAGGCCTGGCGTGCATATTCAGAGCACGTGGGCGTAAACCTGCACGAAGGCGGAGTGAAGGGAGAAATGCAACGCTGATAAAACACGATAGGCAATGACAGCAGCCACACCAATATTTTGGAAATATGGTTAAGAATGCTTCTCATTGCCTCTCTATTTTCTCCGACAGCCGGTGCATAAGGTTTACCACCTTCTTTTCAACCTCGGAGGTTGGCCACAGCTTGTCGTCTATCCAAATCAGAGCAATAAGCAGAGCCGTGCCTTCCTGCTGCTCAAGCTGCTCGTACAGAATGCCTTTGTTGAGCCTGAAAGCCTCGCGAAGCTGCCGCTTCACCCTGTTGCGCTTCACGGCACGCTTGAAGCATTTCTTCGACACGCTCACCAGCACTCTGACGTCAGGCACGCCTGCCTCGGCATCGGTTTTGAGATACACAAGCCTCACAGGGAACGCAGCCATCGAGCGGCTGCCTCCGCGATTGAAGAGCTTGTCTATCTCTGTCTTTCTGCATATCCGCTCTTCTTTCCTGAATGTCAGAACACCGGATGCCGACATAATATTTTATTTGTATCTTTATTTATTCTTCTCCAAAAAGTCTTTCAAAGCACTTGTCATTGAAGGATGCTCCTTTGTAGGTGCCTCGAATTCCACCTTCAGTCCTGCGTCGTGGGCAGCCTTAGCTGTGGCAGGGCCGAATGTGCCGACAATAACATTGTTGTTCTTGCTGTCCTGGAAGGTGCCCTTGAAGGCATTGATTCCCGACGGACTGAAGAAGATGCACATGTCGTAGTCGAATGTCTTTATCTCTTCCTCTGTGAAGTCGTTGCTTACGGTGCGGTACATCACACACTCCGTGTGGTTGAGCTTCTTCGAGTCGAGCAGAGTCTTCACGCTGTCGTCGTGAACGTCGCTCATGGGGATGAGATACTTCTCTGTCTTGTGCTTTATCATCGTGGGCAGCAGGTCGTCTATCTTTCCGGTCTTTCCGAAGAACACCTTGCGCTTGCGATACTGCACATATTTCTGGATATACAGAGCTATAGTCCCAGTTACACAGAAATACTTCATCGTCTCAGGTATTTCAAGCCTCATTTCCTTGGCAAGCTTGAAATAGTTGTCGATCGCATGACGCGACGTGAACACAACAGCCGTATAGTTGAGAATACTTATCTTCTGCTGGCGGAAGTCTTTTGAAGAAAGTCCTTCAACCTTTATGAAAGGACGGAACACCAACTCTACTCCGTATTCTTTTTCCATATCAAAATACGGTGACTTCTCGCTACTTGGTCTGGGCTGTGAGATCAATATCTTTCTTACCATCAGTAAATACCCTAAAAATTTATTTTTAAATAGTCTACAATCATTACCAGAACACCCCACAATGATAGCAAGGGCATAATTTCAAGGGCACAAAAGTACAAAATTATTTGCAAAAAAAAGGTTTTATGCCCGAAAAACACTACATAACTCTTGTAAAGCAGCAGTAATTTCACTAGAACTATAACAAAAGCGACGTAAAAAACTGCGTTTTGTATAGACAAGTCGAAATAAGACTGAAGCATCACGAGAGGGAAAAGAGCCACGCCTTCAAACGACGTGATGAACAAAAACGACTTGAGCCATCTTGTACTTTTTTTCTTGCCGAAGAACACGCTGTTGACAAACCAGTAGATCAGCATCTTGAGGGCATAATAGCCTACGAAGACGCCAAAGAAGATGGCCACGAGCTGATATTGCGACGAGAGGATGAACGTGTCGGCAACGCAGTCCTGTGTGTAAAGGAACGACACTATCGCAAACAGCAAGCACGTCTGCAGCACGAGGAACGACTGGAAACGCAGTTCGTTGGTAGTCTCCGAAAATTCGGTGGTCAGCGTCCTGGGCTCATAAAAGAAATTCTTGGTCTGTCTGAAAAGGAACCTGCGCGACTTGGAAAATGCTATAAGAGCCAGCACAAAGCATCCCAACAGCAAGGCAGTGATGGTGTTGTCGCCTCTTATGGTATAGGGCACAGGGTCGCCGGCCACGCCGTAGCGTCCGCCGTCGAGCTCGGGATGATACATCGAGTCGTTTGAGAAGAAGTTCTGCTTGTAGTATTGCGGCAGGCTGATATCCTTCGCGCTCTTGCCCTTGTCGTGTCCGGGCAGATGGAGCGTGTCGGGACGCGTGCTCAGATGAGTGTTCTCAACATGGAACACCGACTGTATGGCAGAGTCTTGCTGGGCCGGAGTGGCGTCAGCAGGCAACTGCTGCAACACCTCATACGGGTGTTTCACCTTGGCCGGTGTCTCCGCCTTCAGCGGCTCGGCCGGCACTACTTCTTCATGTACGTTCGTCGAATCAGCCTGAAGCTCTGTCATCTTTTATTTTCTGCCCTACATTGTTAGTTTATATATAACAAGAGGATGTGTCAAGACACGGCATGCGCATAGGCGCAACGCCTGTGTGTTCTGACACATCTTCCATGCATATGGACTTTACAGTCCGAATGCTTTCTTTATCTCGTCAACCTTGTCGAGCTTCTCCCATGTGAAGAGTTCCACCTCGATGGTCTTTGTCTCGTGGTAGTGGCTCTCAAAGGTTTTCATCACCTTTTCATACTTGCGGCCCATGTGTCCGTAAGCGGCTGTCTCGCTGTAGATAGGCTGACGCAGCTTGAGGTCGCGCTCTATGGCTCTCGGCCTCAGGTCGAACATCTTCTTGATAACCTCGGCTATCTCACCGTCCGACTGGCTTACGTGGCTTCTGCCGTAAGTGTTTACATATATGCTGACAGGCTCTGCCTGACCTATGGCGTAGCTTATCTGCACGAGCATCTCGTCGGCAACGCCGGCAGCAACCATATTCTTGGCTATATAGCGTGCGGCATAGGCAGCCGAACGGTCAACCTTGCTCGAGTCTTTGCCCGAGAACGCGCCTCCGCCGTGAGCGCCCTTGCCTCCGTATGTGTCAACAATAATCTTGCGGCCTGTAAGACCTGTGTCGCCGTGAGGGCCTCCGATAACAAACTTACCTGTCGGGTTGACAAGATACTTGATGTCGTCGTCAAACAGCGCAAGCACCTTCTCGCTGTGAATCTGCTCCTTGACACGCGGCATGAGGATATTCTTCACGTCTTCCTTTATACGTGCCAGCATGGCATCATCGTCAGAGTCGAACTCGTCGTGCTGTGTAGAAACCACGATGGTGTCTATGCGGCGGGCCTCGCCGTTGTCGTCGTATTCAACCGTAACCTGGCTCTTTGAGTCAGGGCGCAGATATGTCATCTGCCTGCCTTCCTTGCGTATGTCGGCCAACGTGCGCATTATCATGTGCGCCAGGTCGAGCGACAGCGGCATGTAGTTTTCTGTTTCGTTGCAGGCATATCCGAACATCATGCCTTGGTCGCCGGCACCCTGCTCGCTTTCGTCCTGACGGTCAACGCCGCGCTTGATGTCCTCGCTCTGCTCATGTATGGCGTTGAGCACACCACAAGAATTCCAGTCGAACTGATATTCCGACTTTGTATATCCTATTCTCTTTATCGTCTTGCGGGCAATGGTCTGCAGGTCGATATACACATCGCTGCGCACCTCGCCGGCAATGACAACCTGTCCTGTGGTTACGAGCGTCTCAACAGCCACGCGGGCCTTGTCGTCGTAAGCCAGGAACTGGTCGAGTATTGCGTCTGAAATCTGATCGGCAACCTTGTCTGGATGCCCTTCTGATACTGATTCTGAAGTGAAGAAATATGCCATTTTATTTACCTTAATTATAAAAGAGTGTGCAAAGTTAAGGCAATTAGTTCTAAACGCAAAATAAAAACAGCCTTTTTAACTAATTTTCAGTGTAAAAGCCACTGCATCAGTATGGTTATGACATATTTTCATAAACAGCGGCCATGCCGTCTACCGACATGTAGCCGAAAGAGAGACGCCTGCCGCCGGCGTTTCAAAAAAAGGAAAAAGAAACAGCCGGCAGACAGGCGCCTATTGACATTACACACGGTCTGTGCCCCGGAAACGAGCCGGCGGAAAAGCCGGAACCGGGGGCACAGACCATAAGGATGATTTACTTCTTGACAAACTTTCTCACTTCCGACGATGTTCCGTGGTCAATTATCAGGATATAATAACCCGGTGCAACGCCAGAGGTGATGTTCTCCGGGGCGCCGACTCCGCGTGCAACCACCATGCCGCTCGTAGCCGAAACAAGTGTCAGCTTGTCTGCTGGATGAACGGAAGGCACTGTCTCAATGCCCGAAGAGATGTATTCATTGTAGCGCTCCTTAACCTTGTTGGAACTCATTGCACCTTTATATATAGTGAACTCGTCTATTGTGCCCTCAAGAAAGTTGTTAAGGCTCACGTTGACATTGCCCACGGTGAGCGGCTCGTCGTTGTCTGATATGTCGCCTGTGGCATCGGCAGCCTCGGCTATCAGCACTCCGTTGGCATACAGTTTCAGCGTCTTCGTATAGCTGTCGCGCACGCAAACGATGTGAGTCCACTCGCCGTTGAAGTAAGCAGTACCTGCGGCTGAAGCCTCGCTCTTGGTTACGTTGTCGTCAACGGCAAACTTCAGCAGTCCGTTCTTATACTCCAGACCAACCCACTTGCCTGTTGCTCCGGCTGCAGCGTTAGCCGTTATGCTGCCTTTATGGAATATGTAAGCGGCATCGTCGGCAGACTTCATCCAGAATTCCACGGTGAAGTCTTCCGTGCCGAGCTGTATCTGGCTGTATGCCATCTGTGTGAAGTAAGACGCTCCGTCGAGCTGTGCGGCGTTGCCCTTGATGCCCTGCACAGATGCCGGCGCGCCAACGGCCTCTGCCATGCCTTCTACGGTGTTGGGAGTAGAGCCCGCACTGATCTCATCGAACGGATAGCATGCCAGCGGCGTCAGCACAATCTTGTCGCGCACGGTTATCGTTCCTTCTATAGTTGCAGTGGTCTCGCCGCCAGTAGTAGACACCTTATATTTATATGTACCTGTGGCCGAAGGCGTTCCGCTTATTGTAAACTGCCTTGAAGAGTTGTCCACCGACATGGTTACGCCGTCGGGCAGTCCCTCTGCAGCCACGCCCGTAGCGTTCTTCCACTCATAAACAATGGCCTCAATGGCCTCGCCCTGCTCCACGGTCTGGTTGAGCTGTCCGCTAACCGCACGCAGCGATGCATCGGTAGAGAATCTGTCGGGCAGATAATAGCCAAGGTGAGGCGGCTGGTTGTATGCCACATTCTGCCATGCTATGGCCATTCTGTATATGTGGTCCTGCATGAGGCAGGGCACCTTGTATTTAGTTTCTTCCGTCGTGGTGAATATAAGCAGGTCAGAGCTTGTGATTCCGTCCCACAGTATCACCTCCTCGCGCCAGTCGCCAAGGATGTCGGCCGAAAGACAAGGAGTCTTCTTCGACGTGTTGCACGACTGCGCGTTGCTGTATTGTCCGAGGCTCCATTTTGCGGCATCGCTCGTCAGCGTGGCGTTGCGCTTAACGATATCTGTGCCGTCGAGCAGCTCTTCATAGAGGTCGCCGTCCCAGTATATGCGGAAGTTGCACGACGGACGCTTATCTGCCACCTTGTTTCCCTTGCAGTCGTATGTTGCCGTAGCCTTCGAGCCTGACGTGTAGTCGGCTATTGCCCAAGCCTCGCATCCGCGCCACTTCTCGCTCACGTCGGCCACTACGCCGCGGCCTATGTCGTTGCCGCTCTGCTTCTGTCCCCAAAGAATCTCGCCCGTCTTGGCGTCGCGGAACTCTGCGTCCCAGGGGAATGCCGCCGATTTTTCCTCATGCACCATCCATATCTCAAGTCCGTCATGGTCGGGGTCGAAGTCGCCAAGATGCAGGGCATCGCCATGTCCGGCACCGGTACGGTAGAGCACAGAGCCGTCGTGGTCAACACAAGCTGCTCCATATACAATCTCGTCGCAGCCGTCGCCGTCAACATCGCCAACCGTAAGGGCATGAGCACCTTCGCCGTAGATGCCCTCACCGGCAGTTTCCGACTTATGCAGCCAGCGCTGCGTAAGGTTCTTTCCGTCGAAGTCCCATGCACAGAGATACGATGCCGTATAATAGCCGCGGCACATCACCAGGCTAGGCTTCTGTCCGTCGAGATAAGCCACACACGCCAGATAGCGCTCAGAGCGGTTGCCATAAGAGTCGCCCCACTGTGAGTTTGAGCGCACTGAGCGCAGCGGCACATAGCTAACGGTGGTTATCTCAGCGCCGGTCTGTCCGTTGAACACCGTGAGATACTCAGGACCCGACACTATTATGCCCTTGTTCGAGCCGCTGCTTACGCGATAGTCGTCGGTAACCTTGTCGTTGCCCATCAGCACGGCCTTGCCCTGTCCGTCTATTGTTCCGGGTGCAGTCTTGCATGCCACCTCGGCCTTTCCGTCGCCGTCGAGGTCGTAGACCATAAACTGCGTATAGTGAGCGCCGGCGCGTATGTTGCGTCCGAGGTCTATGCGCCACAGCTTCGTGCCGTCAATCTTGTATCCGTCGATATACACATTGCCCGTGTAGGCACCTTTCTCCGAGTTGTCCTTCGAGTTGCTCGGGTCCCATTTAACTATTATCTCATACTCTCCGTCGCCGTCAACGTCGCCCACAGAGCAGTCGTTGGGGCTGTATGTGTAGGCCACGCCGTCGGGAGTGGTGCCGCCTGCAGGTCTGTCAAGGTGCACCTTCTTATACACTTCAGGCCATACGGCTGCTTCAGGCGTAGTCTCAACCACCTGTCCGCCGTCAACTGCCTTAACGACATACTTGGCATCTGCCGTTCCCGAAGCATCAACATAGTTGGTGCTGCCGGTTATCGGCTCTGCGTTAACCTTCACTCCGTCACGATACACGTCGTAGCCCTGACTGCTTTTGTCAGACGTCAGGCATCGCCACGACAGATAGACGCCTGCCTTTGTCTTTACGGCCACGAGTCCGCGTCCGAGCGTCTCGGCCTGCTGAGCCACAGAAGGGCACAGAGATGCGGCAAGCATCAAGCATGAAAAAAACAATTTTCTCATAAGATTTAAGTTATTGATTTATTTTAGCAAGAAAAGTTACGGACGCAAAGGTAATTATTATCGCTCAAATAACGAAATTTATCGGCAGGCAATACTGATTTTAGTATGCATAAGCGCGAAATGCGGACAACCTCCGGCGACAAGCCGGCAACTGCCCGCAAATTTCATTGCCTGTTACTGACAAGGACTTAGTACAAGACTTCTCTATATGCCAACTCTCACTAAACGAAGCATAAGCGGCATCTGCCTGCCACAACAAATCACCACTCTACGCCGCCCTCGGCCATCACGCCGTCTGCAAAGGGAGTGTCGTCGGCACCGAAAGAATTGACTTTATACTGGATGCATATAACAACCATGTCGTCCGCGCCCGTGTTGCGCAGCGCACGCATTCCTGCTGGAGCAACACGCACTACGCTGCCCTGAGCCACAGCGAAGGTCTTGCCGTCTATCTGAAACTCGCCCTTGCCGCTCACGATGATATACAGTTCCTCGTGTGTCTTGTGTGCATGAAGGAAGGTGCTGCCCTCGCCCGGAGCAAAGGTCTGTAACGAAATTTCAGAGCCTGTGGCGCCAAGGGCCGTGCCTGCAAAGACTTTTCCTTTGAGAACCACACCGCCGCCGAAGTCGATTTCGTGCTCACGCAACTCGTTGAAACTGCCTGTTGTAACTGCGGTGAAATTGTCGCCGCTACCTATAATCTCTAACTTTTTCATCTTATTATGCTTTTATTGTTCACGATGCAAAGTTAGTTTATATCTGCGTATGTATCAAGAGGTTACAAAATTCTCAGCCGGTTACGCGGAGGTTACTAATGCTGAAACCAAGCCATTTACGCCAATCACTTTTACACACTTTAACAACAGCACACACGCATAATGGCTTTCGCCAAGACGCATGGGCACATCACATCTGGGGATGCACGCCGGAAGAAAGACATTTTTATTCAAAATAGAGCCCCGCAGATGCGGTTTATTTAAGAACATTGGTTACTTTTGTAAACCGTAATCAATGTTTTTATGATTAAGAACGAACTAAAAGACACATTATATCCCACCTGCCCCATACGCAACATATTGTCGCGCGTAGGCGACAAATGGTCGATGCTTGTGCTGATAACGCTCAACGGGCACGGCGTGATGAGGTTCAACGAACTGCGCCGCAACATTCCGGACATATCGCAGAAGATGCTGTCGGAGGTACTGAAGGCGCTCGAGGCCGACGACCTTGTGTCGAGAAAAGTGTATGCCGAGGTGCCGCCGCGCGTTGAATACCGCCTGACAGAAAGGGCGCTGACGCTCATTCCGCTCATAGAAAGCCTTATAAACTGGGCTTTAAGCAATATGGACGACATAATGGAGAGCCGCAAACAGTATCTGCTGAAATAGCAGAACCATTAAGTTTCAGCAAACTTTGCGCATGGATGAATATGCCACCGTCTGCCGACAGACAGCAGTCTGACGACAAAAATGCTATCTGTTGACGTATTTCACTGTCTTAACTTCGCCGCCGTCATACTTTATCTTCAATATCAGCATGCCCGAGCCGAATCCCTTCAGGCCGTCCATGCCGTCTGTTTTTCCTAACAATGAGCCGGCCGCTGAATAGACGCTAATGTCCGCTATGCGACGGCTTTCAACATCGGTGATACCGGCAGAGCCCTTAGGCGGTATCTCTATCACAGCCGTGTCACGGCCATAAGCATTTTCTGCATACACCTCCACTGAAGCGCCGTCCGTAAGGTCGATGTCGGTAAAGGTCATTGTGGCATAATAAGGGGTGTATGACGTGCATGGAAAAATAAAGGATCCCGACTCCTCGCTCAGCATGGCAGATATGTCATTGCTGCCTTCGTAGCGCGCTTCTACGGTTACATCATAATATGAGCCATTGTCCTTGTCAGGTTCAACGCTCACCAGGCCGGCACTAAGTATGCGCGGCTTCATCTCAAGAGTCATTACATATTCCGACTTTACATCCTCTCCTCCTGACTTTCCTTCTAACGTAACCAGAGCGCGTATGTCGCCGTCTATCGTGCGTCCGTATCTGTCTTCATCGCCTTCAGCAACAGCAGGCACAGTGAACTCTTCGTCGGCCGATGTGGCTATGGTTTCATATCCTCCCGACTTCAACGGCAGACGGCACTCCCAACGGCGGTCTGACACGGCATTGTCGCCTACAATTATATAAAAGGTGTGCGACTTATAGGCCGAAGCTATTCCCGTATCGTCGATGTCTCTGCCGGCTATTTTCACCTTGGCATCGTCCGCAATGCTCCAGCCCGTTGCGCCGAGCAGACTTAGCGTCACGTCATCAACGGGCATGTCTATCTTGCCTTCGCCTTTATAGTACATCAAACTTTCTGCGCTTGTGAGAAATCTCAGCGACCTGTTAACGTCAAAATTCTTCGGCGCATACAGCTTATAACCCTCTTCTGCATTCAACACATAAAGATAGCCAGCTGCCGGACAAACAAAGTTTTCAAATGATGTATGGTCTGAGACCGGCAAATCTTCCATGCGCGTGCCGTCTTCAGCAAATATCAGTCTGTCAAAGGCTGTCATGCCTCCGCATCCAAACATAATGTTTCCTTCATTGTCATATCTTACGCCCGAGCCGAAACCCAAGGCTGAAGCCATGGCCCTAAGCATGGCATAGGCAAGATTCTTAGAGCCCGCGACAGCGTCACGGCCTGCCCCTACACACCATTGCGTATTGCTGTTGATATGTATCACCGCGTCAGTTTCGGGCACATTGCCAAGCCCTTTGCCTGCCAGTTTACGGCACAGCGCAAGCGGATACATCACCTTATCTGCCGACGAAGGCAGCGCCGAATAATTCACTTCGGTCCTGATGTCAGCCCCCTGCATGTCGTCATAGCTCACCTGCAACTTCAGCGTATCTCCCGATGCCATATATCCGCTCCAGATGTCTGACGCCATCTTCAATGCGATTTTAAGATTTTCGGGCATTTTCTCACAGCCGTTTGCTGCCATCACCACGCATCCCGACCGCCGGGCAGACAGGCGCAAGCGCTTGGCATCGTCCGACGGGGCTATCGTTACGGTGCCGCAATCGTAGACATCGTCATGCACAAGCGTAACAACATTCTGCGAATGTCCGCACAATGAAACAGCCGAAAGCAACGACGCAAGCAGTATTTTTAACAAGGATGATGATGACATAAGCTATATTTTTAAATTTAACCGACAGCAAATATATTTCTGCATGCTATGAATATAACGGACATATCATGACTTTTATTTCGTGCCTGTTTACTTTTTATCAAAATCACGCCCCCACCATGAGTCTATCCGACAAGCATAATCCATTTTGTCTGAAAGCCTCCTACTTGCGGACTGACAGCTGCGATGAACACACATATTTCAGTTATTTCGCCTCACGACAAGACCCGGCTTTCCGCATACTGAACGGCACCGCTTTCTAATATGCCGTCTTTTACATTCCAAAAGGGCACAAATTGCACGCTAAAAGGTGGTCTTTGGGAGGCTAAAACATGGCCTTTTGCAACGCATTAATTATCAGCACGTTACGAAGGCAGGCAAGACACGGCATGCCGGAGGCTGAAAACGGGCGCGCCAACGGCCGGACGAGGCACGCTGACGGCAAAACTGACAGCTGGCATGACACGTATAAGGGTACAAACGACACCTCGATATGACAATTTAGACGGTAAAAACATTATACACATTTTTATGTATTAAAAAAGATTAAATCTTTCAAAATAGATTCGCAAATTATACCTTATATTACTAATTTGGCAGTAACTTTGCAGGCATAAAACCGAGAACAAAAATACAACTCTTTTAAAAATAAGGTAATATGAAGATTGAAAAAGTTCATGCAAGAGAAATCCTCGACTCAAGAGGCAATCCTACAGTAGAAGTTGAAGTAACCCTCGAAAACGGCGTAATGGGCCGTGCAGCTGTTCCGTCTGGAGCATCTACAGGTGAGAACGAAGCACTCGAGCTTCGCGACGGCGACAAGAACCGCTACCTGGGCAAAGGCGTACTGAAGGCTGTTGAAAACGTTAACACAATAATAGCACCTGCATTGAAGGGCGACTGCGTATTCAATCAGCGTGCCATCGACTATAAGATGCTGGCTCTCGACGGAACTCCTACAAAGAGCAAGCTCGGCGCAAACGCAATTCTCGGTGTGTCTCTGGCTACAGCACAGGCTGCTGCCAAGGCTCTCAACCTGCCGCTCTACCGCTACATCGGCGGCCG
>NZ_HF986766.1:22689-41609 GCF_000431195.1 Prevotella sp. CAG:255
TCTCTACCGCTACATCGGCGGCTGCAACTCTTACACAATGCCGGTTCCTATGATGAACATCATCAACGGTGGTGCTCACTCTGACGCTCCTATCGCATTCCAGGAGTTCATGATCCGTCCGGTTGGCGCTCCTTCTATCAAAGAGTCTATCCGCATGGGTGCTGAGGTGTTCCACGCACTTGCTAAGCTGCTCAAAAAGCGCGGTCTCTCTACAGCAGTAGGTGACGAGGGTGGTTTCGCTCCCGCACTGAACGGTATCGAGGACGCTCTCGACAGCATCTGCCAGGCTATCAAGGACGCAGGCTACGAGCCGGGCAAGGACGTTAAGATCGCTATGGACTGCGCTGCCAGCGAGTTCGCAGTATGCGAGAACGGCGAGTGGTTCTACGACTATCGTCAGCTGAAGGACGGCAAGAAGAAGGATCCTAACGGAAAGAAGCTTACTGCCGAGGAGCAGATCAAGTATCTTGAAGAACTTATCACAAAATATCCTATCGACTCTATCGAGGACGGTCTCGACGAGAACGACTGGGAGAACTGGGTTAAACTTACAGCTGCCATCGGCGACCGCTGCCAGCTCGTTGGTGATGACCTGTTCGTAACTAACGTTAAGTTCCTCGAGAAGGGTATCAAGATGGGTGCTGCTAACTCAATCCTGATCAAGGTTAACCAGATCGGCTCTCTGACTGAGACTCTCGACGCTATCGAGATGGCTCACCGTCACGGCTACACAACAGTTACTTCTCACCGTTCAGGCGAGACAGAGGATACTACTATCGCTGACATCGCTGTTGCTACTAACTCTGGTCAGATCAAGACTGGTTCTATGAGCCGCACAGACCGTATGGCTAAGTACAACCAGCTCATCCGCATCGAGGAAGAGCTTGGCGAAACAGCTAAATATGGTTACACAAAGCTGAAATAATTTTCCATAAGCATATCAGCTGTAAAGGGGATGCATGAGCCACATGCATCTCCTTTCTTTTTATATGGCACACAAAACCGGACGAGGCATATTTATCTACGAATTATAACTTTTTAGACCACATTTCTCAATAATTCACGTATTTTTCCGATAAAATCTTCGATTTACCAAAAAGTAATGAAAATATATTAATTTATTGCATTGCAGTATAAAATAAATTCATATATTTGCCAAAGAAGAACATTTCCTGCATTCAACGGGATAGTGGCGCTGCTGAATGTAGATCCGAGACAAGATAATTAACCTATTTATTACAAGTCGGAAGCTTATTAACCTGCTGCTTTATTTAAAATCATCACAGCCCTATGAAAAAGAACATTTTACGCGCAATTGTACTTTTTTCAATTGCTTTTGGGTTTTCAGGGACGGAGAAAATCCATGCGCAAAACGGTCAGCCTCACAGTCTTAAGGCCGATGTTACCTTCTCTGACGTAACGCTAAGTTGGAAGAAGCCAACAGACAACATCATTCTGCAGTGGCACGATGACGAGGACTACAATGGCATGGACGGCGTACTGAAAGATCCTGAAGGGTCAATCGAGTTTTATGCCGCAAGTAAGTTCAGCGCATCTGAACTTGCAGCCTATGCCGGACAGACCATTACCGATGTACGTTACTGGGAATATCGCGAAGCGTACAAAGCCTCAGTGGTTATCTTCGAAGACGGTACGCCGGTGTATGAGCAGGCCGCCGACCTCGCAGGATTTGAGAAAAACTCATGGAGAAACGTAAAGTTTGACACGCCATACACCATCCCCGAGGGCAAGGAAGTGCTGATATCAATCAAATACTCATACGGAAGAAACCTCGACATGGTTGCCATCTGCGACCGCGCTCCTACATACGGCAAGGGCAATCTATACTCATACGACGGAGAAACATGGCACAGCGACGGTCCGGGCGACTTTCTCATAACTGCCGTTCTCGCAAACAATTCTACCGGAGAGCCTAAGGGATACAACGTTTACCGCGACGGCGAGAAAGTCAACGGCGAGCTTATTGCCGATGCCACAAGCTACACCCTTAATGGCGAAACCGACGGACAACATGAATATCAGGTGTCTGCCGTGTATGACGCCGACGAGAAGATGTCTGCCAAGACTTTGGCCAGCACCTTGTCAGTATACGGCTGCATGCCTCCGGTTCCGTGCATATCAGGCAAGGCAGACAACCTGTCGGGCACGATAACATGGGGCAGTCCGCTAAAGCGCGGTGCCGAAATGACATGGAGCGGCAAAGAAGTATCCAACGGAATAGGCGGCACCTCAAGCACATCGCCTAAAGTATGGATCAAGCATGAGTTCTCGGCTACAGACATGGCGGCATTCCCCGACCATCAGATTACAGCCATAAATGCATACGTCTTCAACGACGGCACGATCAATTCTGTAACCGCCTTCATAATGAAAGACGGCGTCATCGACTATTTCAAAGAGGTCAGCGCCGACATGGTTACAGCCATAAAGACCAACGAATGGAACAAGTTCGCGCTGCAAAAGCCTTACAAGATGGAGATAGGCCACGGCTATGCATTCGGTCTTTACTACACCCACACAGCCAAAGGCCACCCCGTTGGCGTAGACAACACAGAGGCAATAGAGGTGAAGGGCAACAGCTTCTCAACCTCAAGTCCGTCTTCAAAGGGCTTTGCCGAGTCAAGTCCATACTGGAAGACATTGTCTGAAGGCAAGATACCGGGCAACTTCATGCTGTCAGCAGACGTAGAAGCGCTCAGCAGTCAGGCATCAGAGCCGCAGAACATCACGGGATATGACATTTACCGCGACGGCGAGTTAGTTGCCGAAAACGTGGCAGGCCCGTCATACACCGACGTTGTTTCTGACCTCGGAACATACCAATATGCTGTTGTAACCAAAGGAGAAGGCGGCAAGAAATCAGACGCCGAGACTGCATATCTCACATACACGCTGCCTGAAGAATACAAGGCTCCGACCATCGTGAACAACAGTCAGGACGGAAAGAACATTAACATAGCATGGAGTTCAAATGCCTATGAGCTGAAACACTACGGCAGAGCAACCTACATTGCAGGCTTTGCAGAGGAAATGCCGCTGCTTTACGGAGCAAGGTTTACGAAAGAAGAACTGGCTGAATATGCCGGATTCAAGTTCCATTCGCTCACATTCGGCCTCGGCGACAACCTCGACGAATTCAAGCTAAAGATTATTGCAGAGGGCGGAGAAGTACTCTATGAGAAGCAGCTAACCAAGAACGACATAACTCCCGGCTATCTCTACACCCTTGACTTCGATGGAGAAATAGACGTAAAGGTGCCCGAAGGAAAGGACATCTACCTCGCTTATGAGGCCACGTTGCCTGCCAACACCACACCGATACTGCTCGATGCAGGTCCGGAGGCTGAAGGCGGAGCCGTAGTCAACCTGTCGGGAGGCGCAGGCTCATGGCTCAACCTCAGCACGATAGCCTCTGACTATAAGGGCATGAACGTAGTTATCGGAGCGCTGATAATCGACGACAATTCTGCACAAAGCCCGTCGAAGGTCAAGGCTGCAAGGCTTAGCAGCGTCAAGCTCAACGGCAATGACATGGAGAGAGTAATCATAAAGACGAAGGCTACGACTGATGCTGAGGGCATGGAGTTTGGCATCCGTACGGCAAAAGAGCCTGTCAAGGCCGCTGCCGCGAATGCAGACAAGCCCAAGGTGAAGAGCTACCGCATATACAGAAACGGCGACATGCTGCTCGAAACAACAGAGACGAGCTATGCCGAGACACTGACCGAATACGGCATTATCTACTACTACGTAACGTCTGTATACGAAAACGGATGGGAATCGCCTGCAAGCGACCTCATGACATTCAGAAACACCATTGCACAGCGCACCCAGGCACCTTACGACCTGCGCGGAGCTGTAGACGGCAAGAACCTTAACCTGACATGGAAGCCCGTTAGCGAGGCGCCCGTACTTACCTACGAAAACGGCAGCGGAAATTATATGGCATTCGGCATGACCGGCAGCAATGTCGTTGAAGGCTACATGGTGATAAAATTCCCGGCAGCAGAGATGGCCGACAAGGTGGGCCAGGAGATATCACACATTAACTTCAGACTGAACTCTACCGACCTGCAGACCGCGGCAGCTGTGGTTATGTATGGCGACAACGTTGTCTACATGCAGGACATCAACGTATCTACGCTCAATGTAGGAGCCAACACCGTGCGCCTGAACAAACCTGTAAAGGTCATTGAAGGCAAGGACATCGGCGTGGGCTATCACCTGTCTTACCTGTCGGGAGTTAAGCCTCTCGTATGCGACGACGGCCCAACCGTGGCTGACTATTACAGCGACCTCATCTCGGCTTCAGGTACTCCGGGCTACTGGAAGTCGATGAACAAGGACTATAAGTTTAACTACAACTGGGCAATATCTGCCACAATAAAGGCTGCCGACCAGAAGATTGACACCGAGAAGGCAAGCGCTCCTGAGGCAGACGGAGTTACATATACGGTATACAGAGACGGCATGCCGATACAGACAGGCCTGACAGCCACATCGTTTGTCGTAGAGAATGCAGCCAACGGCATATATACAGTAACGGCAACAACAGGAGAAGACGAGTCGGCAGAATCGAACTCTGTTGAATACGGAGAGACTACGGGAATAACATCTCTCACCGACGACGGCAGCGACAGCCTGAAGAAAGGCGACATCTACACAGTAGACGGACAGATAGCAGCCCGCAACGGCGACACATCGAAGCTGAAGAAAGGCGTGTATATCATGAACGGAAAGAAGTTTGTCGTTAAATAACAAGACAACATAATGTGCCCGGACCGACACATGTCCGACGCAACATCAACCTATAACGAGGCATTCCGAATGGTCGGGATGCCTCGTTCCGTTTATCCAAAATCGGTTATTAGTATTCTGTCTGGATTTTTGCTTTATATTGAACGGATTTTGGTTAGATTTCTCGCAGGCATAGCGGGCTATGTCAAGAAAAAGCTAACTAAAAGACACCGATAAAAACAAAAAGACAGACTGAAAGCAGAAAGGCACAAAATTGATAAAGCTATGTGCGGTATAATCCCAGATTTGGGATTATAGCCCTCAACCAAGCGCAGCGCTGAACGACCTCGCCAACAGTCCCAAGTCGCACATTCATTCAGGTCTGCATGCCCAAACCGCCAATAAATCACTGTCAGACGGAGAGCCGATGCCTGCCATACCGCCGGGCGGTCTGCATGCATACACTGCCCGTGGAGACACGGAGCGGTCAAAAAACTGCGGCTTACATTTGGCTCAGCTGCGGTCTTTACGTATCTTTGCATCATGCTTACAGAGTTTCATCCCATACACACCGATATACCGAAGCCGCAGAAGTTCACCTTCCCTTTCTGCTACGAGCCTCATCCGCTGTGCCTGCTCGCCGCCGGAGAGGTGCAGAGATATATAGCAGGAGTGGACAAATGGCGCGACGAACTGCAGCACGGCAAGATGTTCGGGGTGCTTGTCGCTGAGGACGAAGAAGGCCGACTGGGCTTCACGGCGGCATTTTCAGGACTGCTCGACGGCAGCAACGACCATCCTTATTTTGTGCCGCCGGTGTTCGATGCCACGCCGGTTGACGGATATTTCAAAACCAACGAGGCACGTATTTCGGCCATAAACCGCACGATTGACGGCATTGAGAAGGGCGAAAGCTATCTCAACGCACTGCATAAACTTGAGAGTTGCAAGACCGAAACTGCCGCGGAGGAGGAACAATACCGGCTGAAGATAAAGGAGGCAAAGGCGGCACGCAACGCAAAAAGGCAGAGCGGCGCGCCCATAACGCCCGAAGAGGAGGAACGGATGCTGAACGAAAGCCGCTTTATGAAGGCTGAACTGCACCGCATGAAGAAGCGGAACAGAGAACAAATGGCCGAATGTGAGGCACGGCTAAAGCCGTTTCAAGACGAGATAAGGCAACTTAAGGCCAAGCGTAAGGCCATGTCAGACAGTCTGCAACACTGGCTCTTTGAACAATACAACATGCTCAACGCACGCGGAGAGCGGCGCGGACTCTGCACAATATTTGCCGACACGCCCCAGCACGTGCCGCCCGCAGGGGCCGGCGACTGCTGCGCTCCAAAGCTGCTTCAGCATGCCTTTCTCAACCATCTGCACCCGGTGTGCATGGCGGAGTTTTGGTGGGGCGACTCGCCAAAGAGCGAAATACGCCACCATCTGCACTATTATCCTGCCTGCCGAGGCAAATGTCTGCCCATACTAACGCACATGCTGCAGGGCCTCGACGTTGATCCCGACCCGCGACAGGCGCCCGAACAGCGGCAGCCCGAGATTGTTTATGAGGACGAATGGCTCATCGTGGCATGCAAACCTGCCGGAATGCTGTCTGTCAGGGGCAAGTCTGACCGCCAGTCAGCAGCATCGCTGATAGGCCAAAACTATGCCGAAGGCTGCGAGCCTATGCCCGTTCACCGCCTCGACATGGACACATCGGGACTGATAATACTTGCCAAGACGCCAGAGGCATACAAGAACCTGCAGGAGCAGTTCTGCCAAAGAAGCATCAGCAAGCGCTATGTGGCACTGCTCGACGGCACACCCAATGCGCCAACAAGCGGCAGGATAAGTCTGCCACTCATCGCCGACCCGCTTAACCGCCCGTATCAGAAGGTGGACACCGACAACGGAAAGGCTGCCGTAACCGACTATAAGATTATCGGACAGGCAGCAGGACGCACGCTGATAGAGCTGTTTCCGCACACCGGACGCACCCACCAGCTGCGCGTTCACTGTGCACACAGGCTCGGACTTGGCACACCGATAGCAGGCGACAGCCTCTACGGCCACCCTGCCGACCGCCTGTATCTGCACGCCGAGGCAATAACCTTCCGCCATCCTGCCACAGGCAAAGAAATGACATTTGAGCGCACTGCCGGATTCAGACGGTCAATAATGCCGCAGGACTGATAAAGACGGCATACAGGCGGAATAAATCTGAACGCAGGGAAAATAAAGACATAAAGGAGATATATTATGGAAGACAAAATGAAATGGAAGACGCTGAAAAGCGAATATCTTATACAAAGGCCGTGGCTGACGGCTCGCCGCGACACCGTGGAACTGCCCAACGGCGTCGTTAACGATGAATACTACGTGCTGGAATACCCCACATGGATCAACGTGATAGCGCTGACAACCGACGGCAACATGGTGATGATAAGACAATATCGCCACGGAATAGACCAGACTTGCTTCGAGATTGTTGCCGGCGTGTGCGAGAAGGGCGAAGACCCTGAGGCCGCCGCGCGCCGCGAACTGCTCGAGGAGACGGGCTATGCCGGAGGAGAATGGCACGAACTGATGGCTGTATCGGGCAACACAAGCACCACCAACAACATAACCCACTGCTTTGTGGCTACGGGCGTTGAGAAGGTTGGCAGTCAGCATCTCGACCGCACGGAGGACATTGAGGTGCATGTTATGACCAAGGACGAGGTGATGCAACTGCTCGTGAACGACGAAATAAAACAGAGTCTGATGGCTGCACCGCTGTGGAAATACTTCTATCAGCTAAACATCCGTTAACATTAAGCCGACGGGCGTTAACATTTCGATATGCGTCAGAAGTGCGCCTTTTAGAAAAAAAAATGCTTTCAGAATATGCGAATATACTTGTTAAATATAAGCAGATACGCCATTCTGCACGATTTTACATTGAAATACAGGTGATAAAGCAGTGAAACAGGTTGCAAAAAGCAGCCTTTCACCATACTAAACACGGCCTTTTACACTGCAAGAGACGGCCTTTTGCAATGTAAAAGGCCATGTTTTATAATTCAGTTTACAGTCATCCAATATACATAAAGCGATAACGTATTGACTGACAATATATTACACAAATCACAAGAAAACGCTGATTTTTCGGCCGAAAACCTGCGAAAAAGATTTCACAAGCCGTTTTTCGCCTTTTTATGTTAAACAGAATGTGCCGCACTTAACGGTTGTTAACCATTAAATGCGGCACACTCTATATTTGTTCTTCACACAGACCGACAAACCGAACGGCAGCAACAAGCCACATTAAACCATGCCTACGGCATGTCATTGCAATCGTTTATCCGCCACAGACATGACGTTATCAGAAGCTGTAGCTAAGTCCCATCCTCACCTCGAAGGTCTCCGAGCGCACGTTGTCGTGGTATTTATATCTCGTCTCGCGCATATAATACGATGCAAACAGGTCGAGGCTCCAGTTCTTTCTGAGATAAACCTGCAGGCGCGGATTAATCACCAGCAGCGCCGCACTGCTCTTGTCGCCCTGCGCGTTGAGGTGCAGCGGGTCGGTGTTCTCGAGATCCTTGTCCTCATATCCCACCCATGTGTATATGCTGTAGAAGTCGGCGTTGAGCGTAAACTTGCCGAAGCGCGGAAACTCGAGCACGGTCTGTGCCTTCGCGCTGAATCCGCTGCCCATGTTATAGTCGCGGTCTATCACGTTGTAATAGTCGCTCAGCGAGCCTCCGAGCAGTATGGCGTCGAGAAAGAGGCGCTGCTCCATGCGCCCTACGTTACCAACTTTAGGAAAGCGGTAGATAAGACCGGGACCGAAGCTGGCAGCCTCGGATATGCGGTAAGGCACACGCGACGTGCCTTCCTTGACGGCTTCAGAGTCGTAATAGTTGAAATGCTGGAACAGACCGAACACCGCCGTCATCTCCTCTTCGTCGTAGAAGTTTACGCCCCACAGCTTTCCTAACAGATGAACGCTGCTTATAAGCGGCTGGTTGCCGCTGAGTCCGAAGGTTACGTTGGCCGTAAAATAGTCGTAAGGCTTGCTCTCCTCGCCGTTGAATGCGTCGCCGTAGCGCAGCCACAGGTCAACATACGGATTGTGCTCGCCCCTGAACAGTCCGCCCTCATCGGCAAGATAGCGGTCGCCGACAGACACGGTGAAGTCTACAGGTATGCGGCTGTAGTCGTGATATTTGTAATAATCATGGCGCACACGCCACGCATCGCCGCTCAATATGCGGTTGAACGCACGGATGGGGCACACCAGCGCACCGGCAAACTCTCGCAGAAAGCGGCGCATTCCGCGCTCGCGGTCGTCGTAAATGAGGTTAGACACGCGGTGGGTTACCTCGCCTATGCATATTCCGCCGATGGTTGTCGCCATGAGGTCGTTTATTGCAGGCGGCTCAACCTCGCACGCCAGCTCCCACATCAGACTGCCTCCAAGGGCATAAGGAGCCGACTCCCAGAAGCTCAGGCCGTTGCTTCGGGCGGCGTTGAAATATAGTCCGCCGTGGTAAGGATGGGCAAACAGGTTGGTTGAAAACTGGTCGTTGTCCCACACAAAGCCCGTCTTGAAGTTCTCCTTGATGCTGCTCAGATTAACTTTGGCAAAGTCTTCGCACAGCACAAAGCGGTCGAAGCAGTTCACGAGCACGTTGATTCCTACAGCCTCGGCAGCCGCCTTCCACGGCCGTTTCTTCATGTTCTCAGGGTTGTCGAAGGCATATATCGACACCGAATCAGCTACGCCTGCCTCCGTTTCGTCATCACCTGCCCTGCCCTTCAGTCCGCCGCGGTTGTAGGCAAAGGTCAGTCCGGCCTCAACTATGGCCCTGTTGCGGTATTTCCTGTTATGCTCATAATATCTCGTAAAGCCATATCCTGCCGACGCAAACAGCCCGATGTTGTCGTTGAGCCTGTAGTCTACGTTGGCGCGCAGCTGCAGCGAGTATAGGCGTTCGGGCTTGTCGGCCGAATTGTGCTGAAAGGTCTCTATGTGAAAAAAGCCCGCATCGGCGCTGATCGACCAGCGGCGGCCGAGGTTGAAATACTGTCCAAGGCGGTAATACAGCGCGCCCGAGAACTTCTCGTCGAGTCCCATGTAATGCGTTCCGGCACCAACTATGCTGTAAGTGCTGCGGTTGCGGAACCTGAATGCGGCGTTAATCTTGCTGCTGTTGCCGCCAAAGAACATGAAGTCTACCTTCGTCTTGGGGTTGATGTTCACCAGTCCTATCTTGTGCGCCACTGTGTCGCGGCTGTAGTTTACCAGTCCGAGCTGCACGCCGTGCGGATGTTCCATGCATACATTGGCCAGTCCTATCTGCCATCCCCGCAGCGTGTCGGCATAGTTATACGTGCCGAGCTGCGCGCCGCGCATCACCTTCGAACTGATGTTGGCCAGCACGGAGAGCTGCATTCCGCCGCCCACGCCGCGCGATATGTTGGTAACTCCGCCAAGCTGAAGGCCCCTGAAGGGCGACAGACTGACGTTGCTGAACGCCGAAAGCTGCACGCCGCGCATGTTCATCGCCACGCCCGACAGGCCCGAGAGCTGCACTCCGTGCATCTCCCTGCCGGCAAACGACGTCATGGCGTTGAGCTGGAAGCCGTGCAGACGGGCAGCTCCGCCGAGCAGACCGACGTTAAGATACGACGTGCGCACCGCGCTGCTGTCGGTGCGTCCTATGGTCAGCGCCAGGTCGTGGCGTCTGTATTTGAGCGAGTCTTGGGCATAAACGCCGGCACATGTTGCCAAAGACAGCAACACGGGCAACAGCCTCATGGCACGGCGAAAACGGTAACCGGGTGTGTGCATAAACATTTGTGAAATTCTACACAAAGGTAAACATTTGGCATAACAATATGCGATAAGGAGGCGAAAAACTGCTGAAAAAGTAATAAATATAACAAATTCAGTAAATCGTACACACGCTGTTATGCCGATAAGAAGTATCTTTGCATTAGCATCGGCGAGCAGCAGGCAACACGGCATAAGCCCCTATGCGCTGCAGCCGGCTGAAGTTCAACAAGAAAGAATAAACTATTTGAGCATGGAAAACCTGATAAAATTCAACTCCATCGACGAATACAACAAGGCGATGGGCTTTGAGACGAAGCATCCGCTCGTGGCAGTGGTAGACCTGAAGAAGGCCGACAAGAAGGCATTTCCGCAGGAGGTGTCTTACTATTACGGCGTTTACGCCCTGTTCCTGAAGCAGACTTACTGCGGCGACATAACCTACGGCCGCATGCCCTACGACTATCAGGAGGGCACGGTTACGAGCTTTGCGCCCGGACAGGTTGTTCATGTAAAGCACAGACCCGACTATGAGCCCAACGCTCTCGGCCTGCTCTTTCACCCCGACCTTATACGCGGCACGTCGCTTGGACAGGAGATAAAGCAGTATTCGTTCTTCTCTTATTCGTCAACCGAGGCGCTCCATCTGTCGGAACAGGAGAAGATGATATACAAGGACTGTCTCGAGAAAATCAAGATTGAAACCGAACGCCCGATAGACAACCACAGCAAGAAGCTGATATGCCGCAACATCGAACTACTGCTCGACTACTGCATGAGGTTCTACGAGCGCCAGTTTATCACCCGTAAGGTGGTTAACCGCGACATTCTGACCAAGTTTGAGAACGAGCTCGACGGCTATTTCGAGGGCGATACGGCCGCAGTGAACGGTCTGCCTACGGTGAAATATTTTGCCGAAAAGTGCTTCCTGTCGCCCAACTACTTCGGCGACCTCATCAAGCGCGAGACGGGACGCACGCCGCAGGAGTATATACAGAACAAGATTATGGACCTGGCAAAGGACGAACTGCTGGGCACACGAAAGACAATCAACGAGATAAGCTACGGTCTGGGCTTCCAGTATTCGCAGCACTTTAACCGCTACTTCAAGCGCAACACGGGCATGACGCCGAGCGAATACCGCAAGGCATCGGTGTAGGACGATGACGGCTAACGCTGAAAAGACAAGATGACGAGAGACACAATGCGCCATATCTGCGACACGACAAACTATGTGTGCGAGTGCAACCGCGCCTTCGACAAGGAGACAAGGCATCCGCAGGTGAGCCTGATAGACATGTCGGGCAAGAGCAGCTGCCGCAACATGGCCACCGACTGCTATGCGGTGAAGGTGGTGAGCGACGGATGCACCGCCGGTAAATGCGGACAGCACTACTACGACTTCTCCGAAGCCACCATAACGTTTGCCACGCCTGCAAGCGAGATAGACCTCAGACAGTGCGGCGGAAGGATGCTGATATTTCATCCCGACATAATAAGATGCACGCCGCTGGGCATGAGGATAAAGGACTTCTCGTTCTTTAAATACCACACGGACGAGGCGCTCCATCTGTCGTGCTGCGAACTGAAGGTGATAGGCAGATGTCTCGACGGCATCGACTGCGAGCTGAAATGGGGCGTAGACGAATACAGCAAGGCAATAATAAGCAACTGCATCGAACTGCTACTCAACTATTGTCAGAGGTTCTACACACGCCAGTTTATCACCCGCCACGAGGCCAACACGGCTGCAATAAAGACCGTTAACGGCATAATAGACGGCTTTCTGCGCTCGGGCAAGGCCGCCACACAGAGCATGCTGACGGCATGCCGGATAGCGCCCGAACTGAAAATGTCGGCCGAATATCTCAACGACATGATGAAGCACGAGACGGGAAAGAGCGTGAGCGAATACATACAGCTGAGGCGGATACTGATGGCAAAGGAACTGCTGCTGTCTACCGACATGACGGCAGGCGACATAGCATCGATGCTGGGATTCTGTGCCGAGAGCTGCTTCAATACGGTTTTCAAGAAGATTACAGGCTGCACGCCCCATGAATACCGCAACGGCTGACGGCGGACAGTAAACATTTGGGTGCCGCAAGGCACCCAAATGCCCAAATAACAAACTTCCCCATAACTCCAAATCATTAGTTCACATGGTCGCATAAGTCCCATCCCTCCCATCAATTCCCCCTCACCAAAGCCTCAACAAAAATGCTGATTAGCCTTGATTTATTTTGCCGTTAAGGCTGTTTGCATTACCTTTGCACAAAAACTAATATACTACAACCAATGAAAAGAATTGTTTTTACGCTTATCTTTGCCGTTGCTGCATGGCTATATGCCGCAGCCGAAAACTATCCTTACCGCTCTGACTATCTGTGGCTGACCGTGCCCGACCATGCCGACTGGCTCTATCAAACGGGCGAAAAGGCTAAGATTGAGGTGCAGCTGTATAAATACGGCATACCGAGAGACTGCAAGGTGAACTACGAAATAGCCGACGACATGCTGGAGGCTGACAAGAAAGGCTCTGTGAAACTCAACGGCGGAAGGGCCACGATTGACATGGGAACGAGAAAGACTCCGGGCTTCCGCGACCTCAGACTGAAGGCCACGGTTGACGGCAAGACCTACGAACATCACATAAAGGTGGGATTCTCGGTAGACAAAATCAGGCCTTACACCAAGGAGCCTGCCGACTTTATGGACTTCTGGAACAAGAACATTGAGGACATGAGGGCCGTTCCGCTGAAATATACAAAGGAAAGAGCCGACGAATATTGCACCGACAAGATTGACTGTTACCTCGTGAAACTGACGCTGAACAAGCAGAAACAGGCCGTATATGCATATCTCTTTTATCCCAAAAACGCCGCAAAGGGCAGCTGTCCGGTGGTGCTGTGCCCTCCGGGAGCAGGCATAAAGACCATAAAGGAGCCGCTGCGCCACAAGTATTATGCCGAGAACGGATGTATAAGAATGGAGATGGAGATTCACGGACTCGACCCGAGAATGAGCCAGGAGATGTTCAACGACATATCTAAAGCATTCAACGGCAAGGAGAACGGCTATCTTGCCAACGGCATAGACAACCGCGACCGCTACTACATGAAGCGCGTCTATCTGGCTCTTGTGCGCTGCATCGACCTGCTGACGCAGCTGCCTGAATGGGACGGACGCAACGTAATCGTGCAGGGAGGCAGTCAGGGCGGAGCGCTTGCGCTGGTGGCTGCCGGACTCGACAGCCGCGTGACGCAGTGCATTGTCAATCATCCCGCACTGAGCGACATGGCGGCATACAGCGCCGGACTTACCGGCGGATATCCTCACTTCAACCGCATTGAGGGCATGCTCACCGAGAACAACATGAAGACCATGGCTTATTATGACGTCGTAAACTTTGCGCGCCACGTGAAAGCCGACACTTATATGACTTGGGGATATAACGACAACACTTGTCCGCCGACAACAAGCTATGCCGTATGGAACACTCTAAGCTGTCCGAAAGAAGCGCTGCTGACGCCCATCAACGAGCATTGGACATCTGACGACACCGAATACGGACAGATGGAATGGATGCTGAAGCATCTTAAATGATGTTTTATATATAGCGAAATAAAAGCCGGCAACATCACAGGACATAAGTGAACGGCGACTTACATAATGTCATAAGCAACAAAACATAACACCCCGCAGGCTATTGTCTGCGGGGTGTTATAGTTATAAAGACATGTTGAAAGTTACAGTTTGTCATATTCTTCATCCGTAACCGGCTCGAGCCATTCGTTCGACGCGCCCTCTTCGGCTACGGTGAACGTTACGTGCTGGAACCAGCTGTCTTTGGTTGCGCCGTGCCAGTGCTTAACGCCTTCGGGTATTTCAACCACATCTCCGGGCTTCAACATTCGGGCATCCTTGCCCCACTCCTGATACCAACCTGTGCCGCCGACGCATATCAACACCTGTATTCCTTTGTGATGAATGTGCCAGTTGTTGCGGCAGCGAGGCTCAAAGGTTACGTTCGACACGGGCACCTTGCCCTGACTGAGCGGTGCAAGATAGCTGTTGCCGATAAAATATTTGGCATAAGCCGAATTGAAGTCGCCTTTTGGGAACATCATCTGCTCCACGGGCTTGCCCTCATCAAACGGCTCTCCGAACACTGTCGCAATGGCCTTGGCTGCGCGCCATGCCTCAACCTCGCCCACACGGGCAGCAAGCGTGGCAGGTATTGAGCGTATCTCGTCGTCCTTCAGGCCCATGTTGCGCGCTCCGCTGACGTGCGACTGCAGCTGCGGCTCAACGCCCTGCAAGCCTGACAGCGCGCTGACGGTAACCAACTCGCGCTCGGCGTGGGTGAGATTGTTGCGCGCAAAGATGTCACCAAACAGGTGAGCCTTAAGATAATAGTCGGTGGCGGGAGCAAAATCATAAGTAAACGGCTTGCCGCTCAACTTGGTCTGCACCTCAGTTCCCTGCTTCAGTGCGTCGTATCCTTCTGCCATCGGGTCGGCATCCTTGCCCTCCTCGCACGCCTTGCCCTGCTGACGGCGGCTATTGACAACGCTCTGCAGTGTGCCTAAGGCGTTAAGACTGCGCGGAAATCCCGTGTAGGCATACAGCTGCGACAGGGCTTCCTTAATCTCGCTCACGGTAAGTCCGGCGTCAAAACCTGCGTTGATGGCGACAGTCAGACCGTCGATGTCGCCCTTTGCCTCAAGGCATGCAATGGCAGCCATGCACTGCTGCTTTTCGTTTAGTACGTTTTTCATATTCTCTTCAGCTTTTATCTGACTGCATACGGCCATCAACATAGCCGCCGCAATCATTGTTACATTAATCAGTTTCATGCTATCATGTTTTGGTTACGGTGCAAAGTTAGCACATATCCGCCGTCGCCACGATACCACAATTACTGATTATTTTACCCTTTTTACACATATTTCATTACAAGACCCTAAGCCTCGCTGAAGGCCGTTTATAGCCTGCCAGCGTCAGATATGCTTTATCACGCGCGCCGGAACGCCGCCCACTATCGTGTCGGCAGGCACATCCCTGGTTACCACGGCTCCGGCAGCAACCACCGAATTGTCGCCTATCGTAACGCCCTGGAGTATCGTTGCATTAGAACCTACCCACACATTGCGCCCCAAGACTATCGGAGCCGGATAAGTGAAGCGGCGGTTTTCGGGCTCAAGTCCGTGGTTGAGCGTGGCAAACACCACGTTGTGGCCTATCTGACAGCCGTCGCCAAGGGTTACGCCTCCATGATCCTGAAAGTGGCAGCAGGCGTTGATAAACACGTTTTCGCCTATGTGTATGTTCTTGCCGAAGTCGGTATAAAACGGCGGAAACACTCTCAGCGTGTCGGGAACGCTATATCCCATAATCTCTGAAAGCAATGCCCTTACTTCCTCCTGAGTGTGAAACTCGGCGTTGAGCCTGAACGTAATGCGGCGCGCCTCGTTGCTCATCTCGTCCATAAAACTGCATATCTCGGGTGTGTTCAGCGGTTTGCCTGTGGCCACATAAGCCAAAAAGTCATTCAATGTCATAATGATATATTGTCCTTTTTTCGTTAACTGTCGTTTCATTTGTGCCTTCACCATGACCGCTCCGGCACCGCAGAGCGGCCGTTTTACTGCACGCTGCAAAGATAACTATTATCGGCATTAACCTGCATACCCATATCATGGATAATGTTATATCTTTTACTTTTTTATATTCCGGCACACGCCGCAGCGACGGCTGCTCATGCCTCACGGCTACAGGCACACCGCGCGGCACGCAGCCTCAACACATAAAAATCACGGGGCGTATGCTTGCGCCGTGTGTTTTTTATTCTTACATTTGCATAAAGAAACATTTTATCGGCTTCATTTTATACAAAAAACAGATTATGAACATAACGGACATTCACGTGGTGTACTTCAGTGCTACCTACACCACACGCACAATAGTAAGGGAAATAGCCAAGGCCATCGGCGGAAACATCATTGAACACGACGTGACCAACGCCCTGCCCGAGAGCGAAATAAGGCTCAGCGGCGACAACAGTATGCTCATTGTTGGCGCTCCTGTCTACGTGGGACGCATACCAGAGGCTGCCGCCGAGGCGCTGAAGATGGTTCACGGCAACAACACTCCTGCCGTTGCGGTGTGCGTCTACGGCAACCGCGACTACGACGACGCGCTGCTCGAGATAAAAGACACGCTCAACGGCAACGGCTTCCGCACGTTTGCTGCCGGCGCGTTCATAGGCCGCCACTGCATATTCCCGAAGGTTGCTGAGGGCCGTCCCGATGCTTCCGACCTTGAAAAGGCTGCCGCGTTCGGCAAGAGATGTGCCCAACTGCTTGCCGATGCTGCCGGAACTGACGCCTTGGGCGACCCTGAAGTGAAGGGCAACCGCCCGTACAGGGAGGCTCACAAAGTGCCGATGTGCCCAACGGGCGACAAGAACACATGTACTAAATGCATGACCTGCGCAAGACTCTGCCCTGCCGGCGCGATAAGCGAAAGCAACCCTTGCAGCACAGACACATCCAAATGTATTGCCTGCGGACGCTGCGTGGTGGTTTGTCCTCACGGCTCGCGCGCCATATATCTGCCCGCTTATGCCGAAGCAGCGGCTAAATTTACAGCGGCTTTCTCGGCAAGACGCGAGCCCGAAACGTTCTTCTAAGATATTAAAACGTAACGAAGATTATGCCGAAAGTCATTTAACGGCAACATCGTTTCTGCATATCCGCAATGCCGAATGGCGGTAAGCATAACGCAGAAGTCATATTTCTGTATTACAAAACACCCCAAATGGCATTGTAAAAGGTATGCTTTTGCACCATAAAACACGGCCTTTTGCAGCATAAAAGGATAGCTTTTGCGCTGCAAAAGGCCGATGTTTATTAAACTAAAAAGTTTTTCTCAGAAACTCATCACTCGTCACATCTGCCTGTAACGCTCTAATATTCAACGCCTTAAGGTGTGACGTTTTGACTTGCCGACTCATCACATCAAGGGCTTTACGCTGCCGGCGTGATGAGTGCGGACGGCAACTCATCACACTGCAACAATCTGACTGACAGAAAGTTATGCTGCAATGTGACGAGTGATGAGTTTCTGAGAAAACTTTTTTTGTATTTATTCTCCATTCACGACGGCAGATGCCAAGGGGCATTTTTCAATACATTCACGGCTGAACAGCCGTAAACGCCGTCATGAAAGGCTATTCGTAATATCTGAACAGGCCGCCTTTCGACTCCACATAGCTTATCATCTCACGGAAGACAGCGTTATGGCTGAGCGTCTCAACGTTGCCGGTCATTATCATCTGGCGGCGCGCACGGGTCATGGCCACGTTCAACTTGCGGTCTATGATGCGTGCGTCGTCCATGAAGCAGTTGGCTGCAAGAAACTCAAGCTGCCACCTGTTCTGCACCGTGAACGAATAGATTATCACGTCGCGCTGGCTGCCCTGATAGCGCTCCACGGTGTCTATGGATATGTCTTCAAGTTCCTTTATCCCGGTTTTCTCTATCTCCTTGCGTATCACGGCTATCTGGTTGCGGTAAGGCACTATTACGCCCACGCTCCTGGATGCACTGAAACTGCTGCCGAGCATGGAGTAAAGACGGCTCAGAAGGTCGGCCACTATGGTTGCCTCGCTTGTGTTCACCTTGTCGGACACATCGGGACGGCGGCACGGCTGCGACGGAATGAAGATCATGCGGTGAGTGCGCAGCAGAATATCAAGTTTGTCTGTATGACCTGTGTCGGCATAATTGAGCGATGTTTCCATCTGATGCTTCAGCGGAACAGGCTCAAGATGCTCGCTGGCGTAGAACTCACGGCAGGGGAACTCTGCCACGTCGGGGTGCATACGGCCGTGACGGCGCAGCACACCTGTAAACTCTGTGCGTCCGGCAGCACGCTCTGTGCGCAGCAGACGCTCAAAGAGCGAGTTGCGACAGTTGTCGAGTCCGATGGCACGCAGCGCCTCGCTGCTCACAGCCGACTCGGTTTCGCTCTGCAGTACCACAGCCGGCAGCTGCTTATGGTCGCCGACAAGGATAAAGCGGTCTATGCTGCAACGCGTGCGCATGCCGCCTTCGTGGTCGTGGGCGGCAAGCAGACCGATAAGTCCCGGCTCGAGTATCTGTGACGCCTCGTCGACAATGGCTAACGAGAAGTGCTTCAAGCTGAACACGAAAGGCCGCGACATGAGCATAGATGTGGTGGCGGTGATGATGCGCACCGAAGATATGCGCTCGCGGATGTCGGACAGGCGGGGACAGTTGCGCACAGCCTCGCCAATCAGACGCGACTTGAAACGGCG